>NZ_JBSGBF010000024.1:0-87824 GCF_053601115.1 Streptomyces sp. NPDC004788 | reverse complement strand
AGAACGTCGTGAGACAGTTCGGTCCCTATCCTCTGTGGCGCGTCGGTGGCCGCCGAAGGGCGTGACGCCGGTGCGCGTGGTCTGGGCGGGTCAGCGCAGGGCCGGGCGGGCCATTCCGGCGTCGATGGTGTAGTCCGAGCCGGTGATGCTGGGGACCTTGCCGGAGGCGAGGAGGACGACCAGGGTGGCGACCTCCTCGGGTTCGATGATGCGGCCGGTGGCCAGGCCGGTCATCTTCGGGACGGCCTCGATGAACTCCTCGGGGGTGAGTCCGGCGCTGCGCGCGGTCTGCGGGTTGGTCCACACCCGGGTGCGGACGGGGCCGGGCGAGATGGTGTTGACGCGCACGCCCTTGGGGGTGAACTCCGCGGCCAGCGACTTGCCGACGCTGGCGAGGGCGGCCTTGGCGGCCGAGTAGTGGCCGAGCCGCGGGTCGGCGAGGGTGGCGTTGATCGAGCCGATGTTGATGACGGCGCCGTGGCGCTCGACCAGGCTGGGCAGTGCCTCGCGGGTGGTGCGGATCGCGGTGAGGACGTTCAGGCCGAACGCCTCGCGCCAGGTGTCGTCGTCGATGTCGAGGAAGCCCGCGGCCAGTTTCACGCCGCCGCCGACGTTGTTGACCAGGATGTCGATGCCGCCGAACTCGTCCAGCGCGTGCGTGACCAGGGTCCGTGCGCCGTCCTCGGTGGCCAGGTCGACGGTGCGGGTGTACGGGGTGGCGGCGCGCAGGTCGGGGCCGACGGTGCGGGAGCCGCCGAGCACCCGCGCGCCGGCCTCGGTGAGGGCGCGTACGCAGGCGAGACCGATCCCGCTGCCGGCTCCGGTGACCACGGCGGTTCTGCCGGTCAGGTCGAATCGCATGGCTACTCCTGTGACGTGGATGAGTGTGCGGCGAAGAAGCGTCCGGTGGGGCCGCCGTGCGGCTGCGTCGCGACGTCGGCGATGTACCGGGCGGCCTGCTCGGGGGGCTGGTGCGGGCCGGGCATCATGCGGGTGCGGACGCGGCCCGGGTTGACGGCGTTGACGCGGACGCCGGTGCCCTCGGTGGTCGCGGCGAGCAGGGTGGTGAGGCCGTTGAGCGCGCTCTTGGACAGCGAGTAGCCGGGGGTGCCGGGGAACAGCCGGCCGCCGAACTCCGCGGTGGTGCCGCTGGAGACGACGAGGGCGTGGCCGCTGCCGCGCCGGACCATGGCCGGCACGAACTCCTGCAGCACCCGCCAGGTGCCCAGCAGGTTCACCCGCAGGGTCCGTTCGACCAGCTCCAGCGGTACGGAGAGGGGCTCGGTGCCCGCGTCGAGCAGGACGCCGGCGTTGCACAGCAGGATGTCCGGCGGGCCGACGGTCTTCGCGGCGCGGGCGACGCTGTCCGGGTCGGTGGTGTCGAGGTCCGTCCAGCGGGTGCCGAGCTCCGCCGCGGCGGCGCGGGCCTGTTCGGGGTCGCGGGCGGTGAGGACGACGTCCAGGCCCCGTCGGTGCAGTTCGGCGGCGACGGCGCGGCCGATACCGCGGTTGGCGCCGGTGATGAGGGCGGTGCCGGTGGTCGGGGCGGTGCCGGTGGTCATCGGGTCTCCTGGGGTCCGGCGCCGGTCAGTGCAGGCGCACGCGCAGGTGTTTGACGCTGTTCATGAAGTTGGTCTCCGGGCGGGCGGGGGCCTCGACGAGTTCCAGCCGGGGCAGCAGGTCGGCGACGCCGTCCAGGAACTCGCGCAGTTCCAGGACCGCCAGGCCGTTGCCGATGCACACGTGCGGTCCGCCGCCGCCGAAGCTGAGCTGGGGGTTGGGCGTGCGGCCGAGGTCGAACCGGTCGGGGTCGGTGAACACCCGCTCGTCGCGGTTGGCGGAGCTGTACCAGACGACGACCTTCTCCCCCGCCGCCACCGGCTGCCCGGCGATCTCGGTGTCGGTGACGGCGCGCCTGGCGAAGTGGGTGACCGGGGTGACCCAGCGCAGCACCTCGGCGGCGGCGCCCGGCAGCAGGCCGCGGTCCGCGCGCAGCCGGGCGAGCTGATCGGGGTGGTCGAGCAGGGCGAGGACGCCGCCGGTGACGGAGCAGTAGGTGGTCTCGATGCCCGCGGTGATGAGGGTGGAGGCGAACAGGCCGACCTCGTCCGGGGTGAGCCGGTCCGGCAGACCGAGCCGTTCGGCGCCGTCCAGGCGGGCGTTCAACAGCAGCGAGAAGCAGTCGTCGGCGGGGTGGGCGGCCCGGTGGTGGGCGAAGTCGTTCAGATAGGCGTGGATCTGCTGGAAGGGGTTGGGCCCGGCGTCGTCGCCGTACTCCTGGTCGCCGAGGTTCACCGTGCGGCGGGCCCAGCCGAGCATGGTGGCGCGGTCCTGCCGCGGGATGTCGAGCAGTTCGAGCAGCACCTCGAAGGGCAGGCGCAGGGCGATGTCCTCGGCGAGGTCGAACTCGCCCTTCTCCCGGGCCTCTTCGAGGAGGGAGTCGACGATGCCGCGGATCGGGGCGCGCAGGGCGGTCAGCCGGGCGGGGGCGAACACCTTGAAGGTCAGCTTGCGCACCCGGGTGTGCTCGGCGCCGTCGAGGAACGTGATGATCGGCGGGCTCGGGTCGACCTTGCGGATCGAGGTCATGGTGGTCGGGCTGGAGGAGAAGGTCCGCGCGTCCCGGGAGACGGCGGACACGTCCTGGTGCCGCACCACGTGCCACAGCGGCTCGCCGTCGGTGTCCTTGCCGGGGCTGACCGGCGCGGAGTCGCGGAGGTGGCGGAAGTGCTCGTACGGGACTCCGTCGGCGAAGGACTTCGGGTCCATCAGGTCGAGGTTCGAGGCGGTCATTGCGCACCCTTTCCGGCCGGCCGCGCGGCCGGTGCGGCGCAGGCGTCGGCGAAGGCGAGTTCGTGGTGGATGCCGAGGGCGAAGTGCGTGGTGATCAGGTGGCGTTGCGCGGGTGTGGAGCGTTCGCCGAGCCGGTCGGCCAGTTCGGAGAACGCCTCGACGGCGAAGCGGTACGACTCTCCGGGGTGGTAGGCGGTGATCCAGGGGAGGTAGCGGGTGCCCGGTACGGCGTGGTCGCGCAGGTGGTCGGAGACCTCGGCGTTGAACCAGACCATGGGCAGCAGCGCTCCGACGCCGGCGTGGTACGAGGAGGCCGCGGAGGAGGTGAAGAAGGCGGCGTGGGCCGCCACCGCCGGCGCGACGGGCTCCTCGGCTGCGTCCGGCCCGGGCAGGCCGAGGCCGGGGGCGAGGGCGGCGTAGGCCGCACGCAGGCCGTCGCGGGCGTCCAGGGTCCCGACGACGGACTGGCCGAACAGGCGGGCCCCGGCGTCGTCGGGGGCGTCGGCGGCGCAGCGGGCCAGCGCGCGGGCGTAGGCGGGCAGCAGGTAGGCGGTGTCCTGGTGGACGAACCGGGCCAGCGCCGCGGCGGGCAGCGTCCCGTCACGCAGGCCGGTCCAGAACGGATGGTTCAGCACCTCGTGCAGCACCGGTGCGCAGATCTCGCGGAGTTCCTGCCGCATCGCTCTCCCTCTCGCCGCGTCGTCCGTCGGCTCGGGACCGTAGTGACGCGCGCTCGAAGGAGGCTGGTGCCGCTCTCGACCGGTCAGCCGGCGCCGGGTCCGGCGAGGCCGGTGAGTTCCTCCCACGACCAGCGCAGGCGTCCGGCGCGCAGGTCGTCGGTGACGGCGGTGAGCCAGCGCAGCTCCGCCGCGGCCATGGCGCGCTGGTACTCGGTCTCCAGCCAGATGACGCGGCCGAGTCCGTCGTCGGCCTCGCCGGCGAGCAGGGTGTCGAGGGCGTCCACGGTGCGGGCGAGGGCGGCGGTGCGGCCGTCCAGGACGGTGAGCGCCTCCTCGGGGGTGAGCATCAGCGCGAAGGAGAGCGCGACGGGGAACTGCGGGTACTCCGCCTTGGGCGTGCCGAGCATGTCGAGCAGCCACTCACGGGCGACCCGGCGGCCCTCCTCGGTGATCCGGTAGACGGTGCGCTCGGCGTACTGCTCGTCGCGCTCCACCTCGTGCACCTCGACGAGACCGGCGGCGACCAGCCGCTCGACGGTCCGGTGGATGCTCGTGCGCTGGCCGACGTTGACGACCTGGTCCTTGCCCCACTCCTTGATCAGCCGCTGCATGCCGTACGGGTGCAGCGGCCGGTAGTGCAGCAGCGACAGGACGGTCAGGGCGAGCGGGGAACTGCGCGGTGCGGAGGTGGACATGGCGCCAGTCTAAGCCCCGTCAAGTCGGCGTAACTAGTTGCACTGACACTAGTTTCTGTGCAACCATGAGGAGCCGGCGTGAGAGGCCGGAGAAAGCGCCGGCAAGACGGCGAATCGGCACGGAGAAGACACGACGGGTCGACGGAAAGGACCACCGACATGACCACCACCGAGCGCATCACCGCCCGTGGCACCGTGACGAAGCGGCTGGGCACATGGACGGCCGCCGACGCCTTCGACGTCCGCGGCCAGGACGCGAGCATCGTGCTCGACCTGCGCGCCCCGGACGTCCCCGCGGACCTGCAGATCACCGTGGACCTGCGGCACAGCACGCTGAAGCTGCTGGTGGGCGACGGCGACGTCCTCGACGACGGTGACGTCACCTGGCCCGCCAAGGGCCGGCTGAAGGACGCCCAGGGCCCCGACGGCAAGACGGGCCGCCGGATCCACCTGTACGGCACCGCCGTCGACAGCGAGATCCGGGTGCACCGCGGCGGCGTGGCCATCGTGTCCGCGATGCTCTCCCGGGAGTACCTGGACGACGCCCGGCGCGCGCTCAAGGAGCGCCGGCACACCACCGTCGACGACCCGTCGCGCGGCTAGCGAGCCGTCCGGCGGCTCAGGGGCGGCCCCGGCGGCGATCCGCCGGACCGCCCCTGGGCCGCCGCTACCAGGCGACCGGGAGCGAGTGCACCCCGTGGAACACCTTGTCCTCGCCGGCCGTCGGGACCCGCTCCGGCGGGACGGCGAGGCGCAGGTCCGGCAGCCGGCGCAGCAGCGCGCGGAAGGCCAGCTTCATCTCGAACCGGGCCAGTTGGGCGCCCAGACACTGGTGCACACCGTGGCCGAAGGCCAGGTGCGGCGCCTCGTCGCGGGACAGGTCGAGCCGGTCCGGAGCGGTGTAGACCGCCGCGTCGCGGTTGGCCGAGGCCAGCGAGATGATCAGGGTCTCCCCCGCCCGCACCTTCTGCCCGGCCACCTCCAGGTCCTCGCGGGCCGTACGGGTCAGCCCGAACTGGACGATGGTCAGATAGCGCAGGAGTTCCTCGACCGCGGTGTCCCACAGGCTCTCGTCGGCGGCCCGCAGCGCCGCCAGCTGTCCGGGGTGCCGGAGCAGCGCGAACGCCCCGAGCCCGAGCATGTTCGCGGTCGTCTCCAGGCCGGCGATCAGCAGCAGCGCGCCGATCCCGACGACCTCCTCGTCCGTCAGCGAGCCCGCCCCGTGCAGCAGGTCGCTCAGGATGTCGTCGCGGGGCCGGACCCTGCGGCCTCGGACCAGCTCGGCGAGGCCGCCGTACAGCCCGTCCCGGGCCTCGCGCAGCGGCTCCTCGGCGGTGTCCAGGGACAGCATCGCGAGGATCCAGCGCTGGTAGTCCGGGCGCTCCGCCTCGGAGATGCCGAGCATCTCGGTGATGACCCTGGTCGGGATCGGCTGCGCGAACCACTCGACCAGGTCGGCGGGCGAGCCGTGCTCGGTCATCGCGGTCAGCTGCTCGTCGATGATCTGCTCCAGCCGGGGCGTGATCTCACGGCAGCGTTTGCGGGTGAAGTAGCGGCTCACCTGCCGCCGGTAGCGGCTCTGCTCCGGCGGGTCGAGCGCCGAGAAGACGCCGGGCGGCACGGCCAGCTCGTCCTCGGGGAGCGGGAGTTCGGTCGCCGGCGTGACCTGGATCAGCGGCGGGCTGGTCCGCGGGTCCGCCAGCGCGGCCCGCACGTCCTCGTACCGGGTGACCAGCCAGCCGATCCGGCCGCCGGGCAGCCGCAGCCGGCTCATCGGCCGTTCGGCGCGCAGCCGCGCGTACTCCTCGGGCGGGTCGAACGGGCAACCGCGCCGCGCCGGCAGGGTCATCGGGTCGGGAAGCGGCATCGACATGCTCGTCACACCGGCCGGTACTCGAGCAGCGCGACGTCGCCGGGCGCGGGATCGTTGGCCGGGGCGAATCCGGCGTCGGCGGCCAGCCGGTTCCACTCGGCGCGACCGCGCTCCCGGCCGCCGAGCACGGCGAGCGACTCGACGTCGATCAGCTTGCCGATGTCCCACTCGCCCGGGCCGCGCAGCAGGTTCTCCATGATCAGCAGCCGGGCGTCGGTGTCGCCGATCGCCGCGCGGATGCTGCGCAGGATGAGGACGGCCTTGTCGTCGTCCCAGTTGTGCAGCGTGTTCTTGACGAAGTACGCGTCGCAGCCCGACGGCACCTCGGTGAAGAAGTCGATCGGGGCGACGGTGACGCGGTCCTCCACGCCGGAGCCGTCGATGACCTCCTTGGCCTCGGCGACGGTGTGCGGCTGGTCGGCCAGCACTCCCGTGGTGCCGGGGTGGCGGCGCAGCAGCTCGACGAGGAAGTGGCCGCGTCCGCCGCCCACGTCGGCGATCCGGGCGAACCTGCCGAAGTCGTACTCGTCGAAGACGCGCTCCGTGCCGGGGTAGCTGTTCTGCAGCATCGCCCGGTCGAGGACCGCCGCCTTGTCGGGGTGGGCCTTCGTGTACGCGTAGAACGGCATCCCGAAGGCGTGCGTGAACGCCGATCCGCCGGTGCGCAGGGTGTGCGCCACGTTCTCGTAGGGGCGCCAGAGCATCGGGTCGGAGGCGAACAGGAACATGTCGCGGATGCCGCCCTCGGCGCCCGAGACGAGGCCCTCGGAGACCGGCAGCAGCGCGAAGCGGCCGTCCTCGCCCTCGTGGAGGACGCCGGCGGCGGCGACGGCCCGCAGCACCCGGTAGAGGGCGTCGGGGTCGGTGCCGGTCGCGGCGCTGATCTCGGCCACCGTGCGCGGGCCGTCGGCCAGCGCGTCGGGCACCCTGACCTCGACGATCGCCCGTAGCGCGCCGATCGCCCACTTCGCGTAGACGAATCCGAGCACCTGCTGGCGCGGCGGCAGGCCGCGGTCGAACCATCCGTCCATGCCCGCGGGCTGCGGAGGGCCGTCCTGCGCGTTCATCCTTGTCCACCTCTCGTCGGGGGGCTCCGGCCGCCGACAGCCTCCCGGCGCCGGCTCGAATCCGGGTGGAACGGTGCTCGGTCGCGGCGGCGGGTTCCACCGGCGGTCGAGGAGTACTCGAAGCGACTGCCGGACGCTCGGGTCGGTCAAGCAATCGACGAAGGGGACGCCTATGTGCGGCATCACGGGCTGGGTGGACTTCGGCCAGGACCTCTCACGGGAACGGCCGGTGCTGCAGGCGATGACCGACGCCCTGGCCGCCCGCGGCGTCGACGGCCAGGGGTTGTGGCTGGACGGCCACGCGGCGCTCGGGCACACCCGGACGGCCGTCATCGACGTGGCCGGCGGCGCGCAGCCGCTGGCGGTGGAGGAGGACGGCCGCACGGCGGCCGTGATCGTGCACAACGGCGAGATCTACAACTTCCAGCAGCTGCGCGGCGAACTCCAGGCCCGCGGACGCCGGTTCCGCACCCGCACGGACACCGAGGTGGCGCTCCAGGCGTACCTGGAGTGGGGGCCGTCCTTCGCCTCGCGCCTGGAGGGCATCTTCGCGTTCGCCATCTGGGACGTGCGCCGCGAGGAACTGGTGCTGGTGCGCGACCGGCTGGGCGTGAAGCCGCTGTTCTACACCGACCTCCCGCAGGGCGTGCTGTTCGGCTCCGAGCCCAAGGCGCTGCTCGCCCACCCCGCGGTCCGCCCGGTGGTGGACCTGGAGGGCCTGCGCGAGCTGTTCACGGTGGCCAAGCAGCCGGGCCGGGCGGTCTTCCGGGACATGCGGGAGCTGCTGCCCGGCCACACGCTGACCATCGGCCGGGACGGCGCGCGGCTGCGCACGTACTGGACGCTGACGGCGCGCGAGCACACCGACGACCTGCGCAGCACCGTGGGCACGGTGCGCGAACTGCTGGACGACATCGTGCGGCGCGAGCTGGTCGCCGACGTGCCGCTGTGCACCGCGCTCTCCGGCGGCCTGGACTCGTCCACGGTCACCGCGGTCGCCGCCGGCCTGCGGTGGAAGCAGGACGGCGAGCGGATCCGGACCTTCGTCACCACCTTCGACGGCTACGTGGAGAACTTCCGGAAGGACGACGTGCGGTTCTCGCCGGACGAGCCGTACGCGGCCGAGGTCGCGGCGCACGTCTCCTCCGACCACGTCAACATCAGGCTCGACCCGCACGCCCTGATGGACCCCGGCACCCGGCTGGAGGTGGTGCTCGCGCAGGACGCCCCGTCCACGCTGGGCGACATGGACACCTCCAACTACCTGACCTCGCGCGAGATCAAGACCCACTCGACCGTGGCCATGGTCGGCGAGGTGGCCGACGAGATCTTCGGCGGCTACAACTGGATGTTCAAGCCGGAGTGCGTGGCCGCCGACGTCTTTCCCTGGGTGGTCAACGAGGGTCTGCACCCGAGCAACCGGGGCGGCCAGGGGCGCGACCTGTTCTCCGTCGGCTTCCTGGAGAAGCTGGACATGGCGGGCCACTACGCCGACACCTACCGCGAGGCGGTCGCGCAGGTGCCGCACCAGACGGGCGAGAGCCCCGAGGAGGCCCGGATGCGCACCATCGGCCACCTCACCCTGACCCGTTGGCTGCCGATGCTGCTCGACCGGGGCGACCGGCTCTCCATGGCACACGGCCTGGAACTGCGCGTGCCGTACGCCGACCACCGGCTGGTGGAGTACCTCTACAACACCCCGTGGAGCTTCAAGACCTTCGACGGTCAGGAGAAGTCCCTCCTGCGGGCCGTCGCCCGGGACCTGCTGCCGGCCTCCGTCCTCGAGCGCAAGAAGAGCCCGTGGCCGGTCACCCAGGACCCGGCGTACACCCGGATGCTCCACGCGGAGCTGGCGGCCCTGGCCGCCGACGACAGCGCGCCGATCCAGCCGTACCTCGACCACGCGGCGGTGCGGCGCACCCTGGACCACCCCGGCGACGCGCACGACTGGCCGAGCCGGATGCACCTGGAGATGGCCCTTCAGTTCAACACCTGGCTGCGCCACTACGGCATCGAACTGGCGATCTGAGAACTGGCGATCCGAACGGAGACCCCCTATGACCGACCTCGCGCCCGACCGGCTCGATCCCCGCATCGCGCACGCCCAGGAGGTGTACACGCGCGGGAAGCTGGCGATCTACGACAAGTGGGTGCTTGGACTGTTCTGCTCGGCGGTGTGGCGCTGCCCTGCGCACGTGATGCGCCGCCTGTACGACACCTCCGTCGGCCGGCGCCATCTGGACATCGGGCCCGGCACCGGCTACTTCGTCGACAAGTGCCGGTTCCCGGACCCCGATCCGGAGATCACGCTGCTCGACCTCAACCAGGAGTGCCTCGACATGTCGGCGGCGCGGATCGCCCGCTACCGGCCGCGGACCTGCCGGGCCAACCTGATGCAGCCGCTGCCGCTGCCCGCACAGCACTTCGACTCGGCCGCCATGAACCTGGTGTTCCACACCATCCCCGGCGGCTGGGACGGCAAGGGCGTCATCCTCAAGCACGTCGCGCAGACGCTGCGCCCCGGCGGCGTGCTGTTCGGCACGACCGTGCTGGCCGAAGGCGTGCCGATGAACCGGCTGACGCACAAGCTGCTCCTGGAGCAGCACCGGCGCGGCAACTTCCAGAACCAGGGCGACGATCCGCAGGGTCTGGAGCGCCAGCTGGCGAAGTACTTCCCGGAGTACCGGGTGCGGATCCGCGGCGCGGTCGCGCTGTTCCGGGCGACGGCCGGCTAGGGAGCCGGGGAATGCCGAGGGCGCCGGTCCCGTGCGGGACCGGCGCCCTCGTGGTGTTCAGGCGGTGACGGAGAGGACCTGGCGGAGCGCGTCGGTGAGCGCCGCCGCCGGGTCGGCGGGAAGCTCCTCGCCGCGCCAGGCGACGTAGCCGTCGGGGCGGACCAGGACCGCACCGCCCTGGCCGAGGCGGTAACGGGTGGCCCACTCGGACTCGACGTCGGTCAGCTCGGCGCCGGAGGCGGCCGGGCCGACCCGGTAGGCCCGCACGGGCACCGAGGCGCGCGCCGCGGCCTCGGCCGCCGCGCCCTTCCACTCGTCGCCGGAGGGACCGGTGAGGAGCACGAACGCGTCGTGGAACAGGTCGTGCGCGCCGATGCGGCGGCCGTCGTGGTCGAGCCACAGGTGCGGCGCGCGGGTGCCGGGCCTGGCGTACTGGTCGACCTGCTCGCCGATGACGCCGCTGTGCTCCGCGCCGATCATCGCCGAGGAGCGGTACCGCTGGGCCAGGATGCACAGCGTCGGCTCCAGCGGGTCCTCCTGCGGGGTGGGCCCGAAGCGCGACTCCTGGCTGCGCACGGTGAGGTCGGCCAGCTCCACGGCGACGGCGCGCCGCTCGTCCTCGTAGCTGTCGAGCAGGCCGTCGCCGGCCTGGCCCTTGATCACCGCGGCGAGCTTCCAGGCCAGGTTGTGGGCGTCCTGCACCGCCGAGTTGGCGCCCAGCGCGCCCGCCGGCGGCCAGACGTGCGCGGCGTCGCCGACGAGGAAGACGCGGCCGGCGCGGTAGCGGTCGGCGACCCCGACCGCCTCCTCCCAGGAGGACTTGTCGATGACCTCGACCGGGACGTCCCGGCCGATCAGGGCCTGGGCCGCGGCGGCGCACCGCTCCAGGGTGTAGTCCTCGGGGGACTCCTCGGCGGGGTCGTAGGTGAGCGCGACGCCCCAGTGGTCCGGCAGCGCGTGGGTGACGAAGCCGCCGGAGACGCCGTCGCCGCCGATGATCCAGAACAGCGCGGTCTTCTCGATCAGGTCCGACAGGTCGGCCTTGATGACGAAGGAGACGTAGGAGCGGATCGTGCCGCGCCCGGTCCGCGCGATGCCGAGGCCGTCGCGGATGGTGCCGCGGTAGCCGTCGCAGGCCACCAGGTACCCGGCCCGCACGGTGCGGCGCTCGCCCGTGCCGCGGTCCTCGATCACCGCCGTGACGCCGTCCGCGTCCTGCTCCACCGAGACGCACTGGGTGTGGTGCCGGATCTCGGCGCCGTTGGCGCGGGCGCGCTTCGCGAGGACGGGCTCCACGGTGCTCTGGTCGGCCATGCCGAACTCGCCGGCGGTGAACTCGGGCAGCGCGCGCGGGGAGTCCTGCGCCATGATCCAGTGCCACTCGGAGCCGAGGTTCTCGCAGCGGACGACGCCCGAGTCGGCGTCGAAGGGGCGGCCGGCCTCCTTGATCTGCTCTTCCAGGCCGAGCGGCCGGTAGATCTCCATCGTGCGGGGGTTGATGCCTCGGGCGCGCCCCTGGACCGCCACACCGGCGTGCCGGTCGACGAGCAGCGACCTCACTCCGTGGTGCGAGAGGAAGAGCGAGGTCGCCAGCCCGGCATAGCCGCCGCCGACGATCAGGACGGGCACGGTCTCGTCGTACGCGGTCACTTCCATGAATTCCTTTCCGATGTGGTGTCGGCCCGGTTCCGCGGCCGCCAGGCCGCCTCGCAGAAGGCGAGCTCGTAGCGCGCCCCGTGCAGGAAACCGTCCGCCAGGAGGGTGAGTTCGGCCTCGGACGCGGTGGCGGCGAAGTCGTCGACGAGCGCGAGGTACGCCTCGACGTAGTCGTCGAAGCCGTCTCCCGGGCAGTACTGGGCGATCCAGTCCGTGTAGCGCGTGCCCGGCACCTGGCGCCGCCGCAGCTCGACGCAGACCTGCTGGTGGAACCAGGTCATCGGCAGCAGGCCGCCCAACGCCGCGGCGAAGGAGCCGGTCGAGACCGCGGTGAGGAAGGAGGTGTGGGCGAGCGTGGCCCCGCTGATGGCGTCGGCCGGTTCCAGGTGCGGGAACCGGGCGGCCAGCGCGTCGAGTTCGCGTGACATCCGGTCGAGCGACTCGAAGGTCGCACCGGCGGCGCCCGCCAGGAGCGCCCCCTGTTCGGGGCGCTGCGCGGCGGCGGCCGTACGGGCGAGTGCGCGCGCGTAGGCGGGAACGGTGAAGCGGAAGTCCTGCTCGGCGAAGTACCGGAGGGCCTCGGGCGGCAGGGTGCCGTCGCACAGGCCCGTCCAGAAGGGGTGTGCGCGCACCTGCCCGAGGAGCGGCTCGGCACGCGTCCATAACCGCTGGCGTAACGTCATGCCTCTCGTCCCCCTCCTGCCCCCGTCGGGCGAGTTCTACCAGGTGTGGATCCCCTCGAAACTCGACCACGTCGATTGAGAACGGCTTGAGTCCCGCCGGAGCGTCAGCCCGTCTCGAACAGGTGCCTGTGGCGCGCCAGCCAGGCGTCGAAACCGTTCGGTTCCCGTCCGGTCAGGCTCCGTACGGTGGGCAGCGGGAGGCCGCCTCTGCGCGGGTCGGGGTCGGCCTGGGCGTCGAGCAGTCCGGCGGCGAACCCGGCCGGCAGGCCGCCCGCCGCCATCGCCTCGGCCGCCGCCTCGCGGGGCGCCTCGACGTAGGTCAGCGGGCGGCCGAGCAGTCCGGCGACGCGGGCGGCCTGCTGGGGCGCGGTCAGCGCCTCGGGCCCGGTGATCCGGTGGACCCGGCCGCCGTGCCCGTCGGTGGTCAGGCAGACGACGGCCACGGCGGCGACGTCCGCCGGGTCGACCACGGCGCGCGGAATGTGCCCGTACGTCTGGTACACGGTCCCTTCGGCGGCGATCGTGGCCCGCCACTGGAGCACGTTCGACATGAAGGCGGCGGGGCGCAGCGCGGTGAACTCGGTGCCGGTACGGGCGAACGCCTGCTCCGCCCGCGCGTGGGCGCGGCCGTACGAGCCGAGGGCGGGCTCGTCCGCGGCGACCGAGGAGAGCTTCACGACCCGGCCGACCCGGCACCGGCGCACCTCCTCGGCGACCACCGCCTCCTGCGCGGCGGCGTCCGGCCCGGCCGACAGCGTGAAGACCGCCTCGGCCCCGTCCAGCGCGGCCCGCACGGTCTCCGGGCGCCCCAGGTCGCCGACGGCCACGTCGACACCGGGTCCGAACCGGACCCGGCCCGGGTCGCGTACGAACGCCCGGACCGCGCGGCCGGCGCTGCGCAGCCCGGCGACCACTTCGCGCCCGACGGTACCGCCGGCACCGATCACGACGAACACGTCGATTCCTCTCTGTGGGTCACGTCGCTTCCCTGAGGGGGGCCGTGGAGAGGGCCGGCGGGTGCCAGTCGCCGACCGCGGCCAGGCCCTGTTGGCTCGCCGTGGGCGGGGTGCGGCGGAGGCGGGCGTTACGGCGCAGGATGCGCCAGCGGTCTTCGGTGAGCTTGAACTCTCCCATGCGGCGGGAGGCTTCGACGATGTCCTGGGAGCGCGGCCGGCGCTGCTCGTCGTAGTGGGCGAGGGCCGTCGGGACGTCGGGCTCGGCGGCGAGCGCCGCGCACAGGACGGCCGCGTCCTCCAGGGCCTGGCAGGCGCCCTGGCCGAGGTCGGAGGTCATGGCGTGGGCGGCGTCGCCCAGCATCGCGACCCGTCCCGAGACGTACGAGGGCAGCGGCTGCGCCAGCTCGTAGACGTCGTGGCGCAGGACGCGGCCCGCCGGGGTGGCGGCGATCAGCTCGGGCACCGGGTGGTGCCAGTGTCCGAACCGGCGTCGCACTTCGGCGTGTTCGTCGGCGAAGCGCAGCCCCTCCGGGGTGTTGGCGACGGCGAACCAGTAGACGCGGTCGCCGCCGAGCGGCATGCGGCCGAACTCCAGGCCGCGGCCCCAGCTGCTGCCGCCGGGCTCGGCCGCGCCGTCGACGCCCTCGGCGATGCCGCGCCAGACGCTGTGGCCGCTGTACACGGGCGGCGGAACCTGTGGCCACCGCGCGCGCCGGATCCGGCTGAACGCGCCGTCGGCGGCGACGACCAGGTCGGCGCGCACGGTCCGCTCCCCGACGGGCGTGCGGTGGACGACCTCCGCGCCGCCCTGGAGGTCGACGACGCGGACGACCTCGGCACCGGTGCGCAAGGCGCGCTCCGGGAGGGCCGCGCGGAGCACGGCGTGCAGCTCGGGGCGGGTCAGCACGATCAGGGAGAGGCCGTGCGCGCGGAGGAACGCCGGGTCGGCGGGTGGCTGCAGGCGGCGCCCGGAGGCGAGGCGCAGACCTTCGCCGCCGGGTGCCATGGTCGCCGCGCGCCGCCGTACGTCGTCGCCGACGCCGAGCAGGTCGAGGGCGCGCTGGGCGTTGGTGAGCAGCGAGATGCCCGCACCGGCCTCGCGCGGTTCGGGGGCGCGTTCGAGCACGGTCACCTGCCACCCGGTCCGGTGCAGGCCGACGGCGGCGGCCAGGCCGCCGATGCCGCCGCCCACCACGACGGCGCCGCGCCCGGTGCCGGGCAGCCGCGCCATCAGCGCAGGACCGCTTCGGCGAGCAGGTCCAGGTGGCCGGGGTCGGCCGTGACCGACAGCAGGAACAGTTCGTCGCAGCCGGCCGCCGCGTAGCCGTCGGCGACCGCGCGGAGCGTCTCGCCCTCGGTGATGGCGCCCTTCGCCAGGTGCTCGGCGAGCTGCCCCATGTAGCCGTAGTACGAGAGCATGTGCGCGCGGGCGTCCTCCGCGCCGTTCGGGCCGAGCGCGGCGTAGCAGTTGGCGCCCATCCGGGGGGCGCCCTCGCGGCCCTCCTCGGCCCAGAGCTTGCGGAAGCCCTCGACCTGCTCGGCGTAGCGCTGGGGCGGGCCGCCGGGCGAGATCCAGCCGATGGTGTGGCGGGCGGCGCGGCGCAGGCCGGCCGGGGAGTGGCCGCCGCCCCACAGCGGGATGTCGCCGTGGACGGGGCGGGGTCCGACGCCGGCGTGGGGTCCCTCCCCCGCCCAGATCTGCCGCATCTCCTCGATGGTGGTGTCCAGGCGGCGGCCGCGGGTGTGGAAGTCGGTGCCGGTGGCGGCGTAGTCGTCCTCGCGCATGCCGGCGGAGACACCGACGACCAGACGGCCGTCGGAGATCCGGTCGAGGCTGGCGAGCTGCTTGCCCAGCTCGACGGCGCTGGGCCGGTAGGCGGGCAGCAGGATGGCGGTGACCAGCTTGATCCGGGTGGTGACCGCGGCGGCGGCGGACAGGGCGACGATGCTGTCGTAACTGTCGTACACCACACGGTCGGTGACGGTCAGGCTGCTGAAGCCGAGGCGGTCGGCCCGGCGGGCGAACTCGATCAACCGGTCGCCCTCGGCGCCAGGCACGCCGATCGGCAGGCAAACGCCGATGTCCACGGTGGTTCCTCCTCGGGTGGCGGTACGGGGGTTGTACGGGGGGGTGGGTCAGTCCTCGTCGCGGTCTCCGCCGCGACGGGTGTGCATGGCGTCGGCCATCCGCCGCTTCACGGACGGGATGCGGGACGCGACGTGGAGCTGGGCGCGCAGGGCCGCGAGGGCGAGCCGGCCGAGGTACGGCCGGTGGATCGGCTGGTCGCCGCCGGTCCGGGCCCGGGAGGCGAGGACGGCCTCGAAGCCGTAGTCGATCATCCTGGTCTCGTAGGCGCGGACGGCGTCGTGCAGGCTGCTGCGGCCGTCCCGGAAGTCGGTGAGCCTGCGGGTCAGCAGGGCGGCGTCGCGCAGCGCGGTGTTGGCGCCGACGCCCTGGCCGGGCGTCATGGTGTGGATGGCGTCGCCGATGAGGGTGATGTTGCCGGTGGGCCACTGGGGCACGGGCACGGAGGTGCGGATGTTGATGGGGAAGCAGGTGCTGGGGTCGGCGAGCCGGAACAGCTCCCGCAGGTTCGGGTGCCAGTCGCGGGTCATCTCGCGGACGAGCTCGATCAGTTGGCGTCCGTCGCGCTTGAGCACGTCGGGCGGGAACTTGTCGGTGGCCGCCCAGAAGCCCCAGTTGACGTAGTCGCGGGTGTTGTCGAAGAGCAGGCCGGGCCACTGCCGGACCAGGTCGGCGTCGTTGCCGCCGATGCCGTTCTTGAGCCGCCCGTCCCGGTCCCACGGGAACTCCATGGTGTGCAGGATGCAGCTGTACCCGTGGGGTGCGAGGACCAGGCCGATGCCGTCCGCGACGGCCTCCGGGAGCAGGGCGCGGGACTCCGGGGTGAGCGGGAGCTTGGCGGCGATGGAGATGATGCCGGCGTCCTCGACCCGGGCGTGCGGCAGATACTGCTTGCGTACGCGGGAGCCGACGCCGTCCGCCGCCACCAGCAGGTCGCCGGTGTCCTCGTCGCCCTCCGCGAAGTACGCGGTGACCCTGCCATCGGGGCGCTGCTCGTAATGGGTGAACGTCCGGCCGAACCGGATGACGTCCTCCATGCCGGTGAACAGCACCTGGCGCAGCGTCATCCGGCTGACCGAGCGTTCGCCGCTCTCCTCGTCCACGGCGGGGCGCAGCGGCAGGTCGATGCTGGTGCGCAGCCGCTCGGTGAGCATGACGAAGTGGCGCGGCGGCCGGGCGCAGGTGGCCTTGAACGTCTCGTGCAGCTCGGGCGGCAGGAGCTGCTTGAGGGCCGCGCTTCCGTCGGGGCCGATCCCGACGCGATAGCCGTGCAGTCCGGCGCTTCGGGTCCGGTCCCGCTCGTAGACGACGACGTCGAACCCGGCCCGCCGCAACCCGTGCGCCAGCGCCATGCCGCCGGTGCCGGCGCCGATGACGATGACGCGGAAAGGGGCGGGGGCCGGTGTCCGGGCGGCGGTGGCCTCGGCGTGCTGCGGTTCGCTGGTCATGGGGTGGAGTCGCCCTCCTCGGAGGTGAGGCCCTCGACCCGGATGGAGCGGGTCGGGCAGCCGCGCCAGGCGCGTCGCAGTTCGTCGCGCAGGGCCTCCGGGGGCCGCCCGTCCAGGACCACGACGCGGCCCTCCTCGTCCTGGTCGAACACCTGCGGCAGCCGGTAGACGCACAGGCTGCTGGTCACACAGGTCTCCCGGTCGGCGGAGACACGCAGGGAGCCCATCGCCGTCACCAGCTCACGGGGATCTCGGTGTAGCCGGCCAGGAAGCCGCCCTCCGGGCGCTTCAGCTCCTCGCCGGGCACCGCGAGCCGCAGCCCGGGCAGGCGGCGCAGCAGGCCCTCGGTGGCCTCCTGGAGTTCCATCCGGGCCAGCGCGGCGCCGGCGCAGAAGTGGATGCCCGCGCCGAAGGTCAGGTGGTGGTTCTCGGTGCGGCGGATGTCCAGGTCGAGCGGGTTCTCGAACTCGTCGGCGTCCATGTTGGCCTCCTGGGAGAGCAGCACCGTGGAGCCCTTGGGGATGACCGTGGTGCCGTCGAGCAGCTCGATGTCCTCGACGGCGTAGCGCAGCGTGCCCAGCGAGGTGCCCATGATCTGGTAGCGCAGCAGTTCCTCGACGGCCGAGGGCACCAGCGACAGGTCCGCCTTGAGTTCGGCGGCCACCTCGGGCCGGTGCAGCAGCACGGCCATGCCGGTGCCGAGCTGGGAGGCGGTGGTGACGTAGCCGGCGATCAGCAGGGTCTTCACCCAGTGCTGGAGCTGGTAGTCGGTCAGCTTCGCGGGGTCCTCGCGGCTGATCTCGATCAGCTCGCTGATCAGGTCGTCGCCCGGCTTCTCGCGCTTGGCGTCGATCAGCTCGGTCAGATAGTCCCAGTACTGCCGCCGGCACTCCTCGACCTCGTCCTCGGGCAGCCGGGAGACGGACAGGAAGCCGTCGATGAGGCGGCGGAACTTCGCCCGGTCCTGCGGCGGCACGCCCAGCATGTGGCAGATCACCAGGATCGGCAGCGGGTAGGCGAACGCCTCCATCAGGTCGACCGGCTGCGGCCCCTCGGCCATCTCGTCGAGGAGCTGCCCGACGATCTCCTTGACCACCACGCGCAGCGCCTCGATCCGGCGCGCGCTGAACGCCCGCATGACGACGGCGCGTTCGGTCAGATAGCGGGGCGGGTCGTTGTCGATCCGGGGGTCGCCGAACAGGTCGTTGCTGGCGGAGACGCGGGAGGCCCGGCCGAAGGTGTTGCGGCTGAGCCGCTCGTCGGCGAACAGCCGCCGTACGTCCTTGTAGCGGGTGACCAGCAGTGCCGGTTCGCCGCTCGGCAGCGTGATCTCGAGGAGCGGCCGCTCGCGCAGCGTCGTCCAGCCCTCCGGTATGTCGGGGGCGGGGGCCCATGGAAGGGGATACCCGACGGGGCACCGGTCGCCGCTCATGTCTGAACCGCCCTCTCCTGCGCGCACTGCTCGGACCGGGCCAGCGTGCGCACCCGTCCTGGGGACCCGCTCGAAGCCCGGTCGAACGCCGCGGCCGCGGTACGGCCCGGCGCGGGTTCGAGCGAGACTCCATCGGGCGCTGCGAGATTCCCCCCGGTACACCTCCGAACGGAAACCCAGAGGGAGAGCCATGAGCAGTCAGATCCCGACGCAGCCGGCGACCGCGGCGGAGTACCTGCCGCTGGCCTTCGGATTCGCCCTCCACCAGATCGGCGCGACCGTGAGCAGCCTCGGCGTCCTCGCCGCGGTGCAGGACGGCCCGCGCACCGCCGAGGAGCTGATCGAGACCACCGGCGCCCACCCGCGCAGTCTGCGCCGGCTGCTGTACGCGGCCGTCCGGGCGGGGGTGCTCTCGCTGGACGCCGACGGATACCGGGCGACACCGGTCGCCGAGCACTTCGGGCCGCTGTCCGACATGCACGCGGCGGCGCCGGTGTGGCGGGCCTGGGAGGTGCTTGAGGAGTCGGTGCGCACCGGGCGCTCCGCGTTCGAGATCGCCAACGGCGCCCCGCTGTTCGACTACTTCGAGAAGGACGGCGAGCTGGCGGCGACGTTCCACGCCGCGATGACCGGCGGCAGCGACGTGCAGTCCCCGGCGATCGTGCGGCACTTCGACTTCACCCGGTTCCGCCACGCGGTGGACGTGGGCGGCGGGCGCGGCACCCTGCTCTCGGCCGTCCTCACGGCCAACCCGGAGCTGCGCGGCACCGTCTTCGACACCGACAACGGACTGGCGGAGACGGCGGGCGTGCTCGCGGAGGCCGGTCTTTCGGAGCGCTGCGGCATCACCGAGGGTTCGTTCTTCGACGCGGTGCCCGCGGGCGGTGACCTGTACCTGCTGAAGAACATCCTGCACGACTGGAACGACGAGGAGAGCGTGCGCATCCTCCGCAACATCCGCGAGGTGCTGCCCGCCGACGGCCGTGTGGTGGTGTTCAGTTCGGTGCTGCCCGAGAACGGCGCGGACACGGATCCGGCCGACGCGCTCGGCGCCGCCATCTCCGACATCGAGATGCTGGTGATGACCACCGGCCGGGAGCGGACGCTGGAGGAGTACCGCCGGGTGTTCGAGGCGGCCGGTCTGGAGCTCACCGCGACCACCCCGCTGCCGTGCCCCTACCAGTACCACGCGCTGGAGGCAGCCCCGGCCGCGTCCTGACCTCCACCCGCGCCCCCGCAAGCCCCCACCGAGAGAACCGCATGACGACTTCATCCGACTCCGTGACCCTGGCCGATCCGAGCGCCCTCGACCCGGCCCGCTGGCGGGCCGCGGTCTTCGTCCTGGTCGCGATGGCGCTGGACCTGATCGACACCTCCATCGTGGTGGTGGCCCTGCCCGGCCTCCAGCGGCAGCTGCACGCCGGCGGGGCGACCCTGCAGTGGGTGGTGGAGGCGTACACCCTCACGTTCGCGCTCAGCCTGGTGACGGCGGGGCGGATCGGCGACCTCGTCGGGCGCAAGCGCGTGCTGCTGACCGGGATCGTGGTGTTCGTCCTGGCGTCGCTGGGCTGCGGCGTCGCGCCGGACGCGGGCGTCCTGATCGTGTCACGGGCGTTGCAGGGCTTCGGGGGCGCGCTCGTGGTCACCCAGGGGATGTCGACCTTCCAGGTGTCGTTCCCCGACCACGAACGCGCCAGGGTCTTCGGGCTTTTCGGCGCGCTGTCCGGGCTGTCCTCGGCGCTCGGGCCGATGCTCGGCGGTCTGCTGATCAACGCCGACCTGTTCGGTCTTTCGTGGCGGCCGATCTTCCTGATCAACCTGCCGGTGGGGCTCGTCGCGCTGGCGGGCGTGGCCGCCTGCGTCCGCGACTCGCGGGCCCCCGTGGCCAGACGCCTTGACCTCACGGGTGTGCTGCTGCTGACCGCGGCCCTGCTCGCGGTGCTGTTCCCGCTGGTGCAGGGGCGGGAACTGGGCTGGCCCGTCTGGTCGTTCGTGCTGATGGTGGGCTCGGTCCCGCTCGCCGTGGGGTTCGCGCTCCACGAGCGGGCCAAGGAGCGACGGGACGGCTTCGCGCTGGTGCCGCCCGCGCTCTTCGAACGGCGGACCTTCACCGTGGGTCTCGCACTGCTCACGGTGTTCTTCGCCGCCGTGGCCGGGTTCTTCTTCCCGTTCACCTACTACCTGCAGAACGGCCTGGGCTTCTCGCCGTCCGAAGCCGGCCTGGCGGTGATGCCGTACGCCCTCGGCGCCATGACCACCTCCGCGGTCTCCCCGCTGGCCGCCCGGCGCTTCGGCCGGGTGGTGCTGGCCGCCGGCATCGCCGTGATGACGGCCGGCACGCTCGCGCTCCTGCTGACGGTCCGCAGCCTCGGATCGTCCGCCGGCACCTGGCAGCTCGCGCCGTGGCTGCTGGTCACGGGCCTCGGCATGGGCCTGGTGGCCTCTCCCCTGGTCCAGCTCGTGCTGTCCGGGGTGCCCGAACGGGACGCCGGCGCGGCGTCCGGCGTCCTCAACACCGTCAACCAGCTGGGCTCGGCGGCCGGTGTCGCCGTACTGGGCGTGCTGTTCTTCGGCCTGCTCGCCGGCCACCGCGGCTTCTCCGTCTCCTTCTCCCAGGTGCTCTGGTACGAGACGGGGCTGCTCGCCGCGGCCTTCCTGCTGGTGTTCCTGCTCCCCGCCCGCGCCGCGCGCCAGGCGCCGGAGGCTTCCGGGCCACAGGCCCGCCCACACGAAGGAGACCCGGCATGACAGCAACCGCTTGGGACACCGGCACGGCGGCCGGCATCCTCCGGCTCGGCAATCGGTTCTGCGACGCGAAGGCGCTGCTCACCGCGGTCCGGCTCGACCTGTTCACCGTCCTCGACGAGGGCCCGGCCGGCGCCGAGGAGCTGCGCGTGCGGCTCGGGCTGCACGGCCGGGGTTTGACCGACTTCCTGGACCTGCTCACCGCGCTGGGGCTGCTGCACCGCGACGAGGAGCGCCGCTACCGCAACGCCGAGGGCGCCGCCCGCTATCTGGTCACCGGCCGGCCCGGCGCCGTCGGCGGCTTCCTGCGCGGCTCGGACCTCAACCTGTACCCGGTGTACGGGAAGTTGGCGGAGGCCCTGCGCACCGGCGAGCCGCAGGCGTACACCGACTACACGGGCATGCTCGACGACGCCGAGGCGACCGGCGCCTTCGTACGGATGATGGACGGGCTCACCCAGGGCCTCGGCGCCCGGCTGACCGAGGCGTACGACTTCTCCGGCCACCGCTCGGTGCTCGACGTCGGCGGCTGCCGGGGCGGACTGCTCGGCCAGCTCCTCGAAGCGCGGCCCGGGCTCGAGGGGCACGTCTTCGACCTGCCGCAGCTGGAGCCGTTCTTCCACGAGCACATGGCCGAACTGGGCCGCACCGGACAGGCGGTGTTCCACCCCGGCGACTTCTTCCGCGACCCGCTGCCCCCGGCCGACGTCCTGGTCCTCGGCCACATCCTGCACGACTGGGACCCCGCGCAGCGCCGCCACCTGCTGGGCAAGGCGTTCGACGCGGT
Source organism: Streptomyces sp. NPDC004788 (assembly GCF_053601115.1). Classification (NCBI taxonomy): domain Bacteria; kingdom Bacillati; phylum Actinomycetota; class Actinomycetes; order Kitasatosporales; family Streptomycetaceae; genus Streptomyces; species Streptomyces sp. NPDC004788. The sequence continues at coordinate 66,188 of NZ_JBSGBF010000024.1, read as the reverse complement.
CAGTCCCGGCGGGGCGGTCCTGATCTACGACCGGATGCTCGGCGAGCGGCAGGACGACACCGAGAACCTGGTCGCCAGCCTGAACATGCTGCTCGTCACCGACGGCGGCGCGGAGTACACCGTCGCGGAGCTGACCGCCGAGGCCCGCGACGCCGGGTTCACCGGGATCACCCACCGGCCGCTCGCCGCGTTCGACACCCTGGTCGTCGCCCGCAGGCCCTGACCGCCACGATCGCGTCCGTACGCGGCAGCGCCCCCGGAAGCCCTTCCGGGGGCGCTGCCGCGCTCGCGTCCGCTCCTGCCGCCCGTCAGGCCTTGTGGCAGACCACCAGGGTGTCGTAGTCCCCGAGCGGGCTGACCTCCGTACGGGCGAAGCCGGCGTGCTCGGCGTAGCCGACGATCTCCGCGGCCGGGTACTCCGAGCCACCGTCGGTGACGAGCAGCATGTCGAGGCTGATCACCAGGTTCTCGGCGTGCTCGGGCTCGTCGTCCAGCATCCGGTCGTAGACCAGCAGGGTGCCCCCGGGGTTGACCGCGTCGTACGCCTTGTGGATCAGCATGCTGCGCTGCCCGGGGTCCCAGTCGTGCAGGACGTGCCCGAGGATCACCACGTCGGCCGAGGGCAGCGGGTCGGTGAAGAAGCTGCCGCCGTGGAACTCCAGCCTGCCGCCGAGGCCCAGGTCCGCGATCAGCTCCTTGGCGAAGGGCTCCATCTCGGGCAGGTCGAAGACGTGCCCGGCGAGGTGCGGCCGGGCCCGGACGATCTGCGAGGCCAGGTTGCCCCGGGCGCCGCCGACGTCGAGCACCGAGGCGTGACCGGACCAGTCGTACGCCTCGATCAGCTGGGCGCCGAGGACGTTGGTGAAGGCGTCCATGCTGCCGATGAACTGGCGCAGGATCTCCGGATTCTGCGTCACCTCGTCGTAGTGGCTGCCCGACTGCTGCTGCCCGGTGCGCAGCGCCTCCTCCAGGCGTCCCCACGCCGGGTAGAGGTTGCGGCTGGAGCGCAGCAGGAAGCCGCCGACGTACTCGCCGGCGCCGCGCACCAGGTGCCGGTCGGCGCCGGGGGCGTTGCGGTAGCGGCCGCCTTGGCGCTCCAGGACGCGCAGCGCCACCAGCAGGTCGAGGAAGTCGCGCAGGCCGCGTCCGTGCAGCCCGAGCGCCTCCCTGATCCCGGTCTCGTCGGCCGACCCGCCCGGGGCGTTGTGCAAGTGGGTGAACAGGTCGAGTTCGACGGCGGTCAGCAGGGCCTTGGCGTCGCAGAACGCGTTGCCGAGGCGCAGGATTCCGGCGGCAGTGCCGACGTCCGGGGCCTTGGTCGTCATGGTGAGGACTCCTTCCTGGACGCCTGCCTGCCAGGCGCCGCACCTGTCGGCCTGAGAGGCTGTCAGCCGGACGTGGAGCGCCCCTCGAACCTCCCTGGAGACCCGGAGCGACCGTCCCGCCGGCCCGAGGGCGCCCGACCGCCGGCCCGAGGGCGCCCGACCGCGAGGCCAGGAATCCTCGAGGCGCCGCCGGTAACTCTTTCCCCGGTCGCAGTGCGGCGGATCAACCCGGCACTGTTCGTCTGTTCATGAGGGGACACGCATGTATGACGTGAACATCCCTGTGCTGATCGTGGGAGCGGGGCCGGTCGGCCTCTCCACCGCCCTGTTCAGCGGGCGGCACGGGATCCGCACGATGGTGCTGGAGAAGCGCGACGGCACGTCGCTGCTGCCGCGCGCCCCGGGTCTCCAGGCACGCACCCTGGAGCTGTTCCGGGCGGCCGGCGTCTCCGCCGAGATCCGGGCGCTGGAGATGGGCGACTCGCACCCGTACTTCGAGGGCGGCATCATCCAGGTCGACACCTTCTCCGGGATCGACGACGCCGTGGTGCTGGAGTCGCCGTCGCTGGACGGCCCGACCGTCAGCCCGGAGCGGGTGATGGGCTGCGGCCAGGACCGGTACGAGAAGGTACTGGTGGAGAAGGCCCGGGAGTTCGGCGCCGACGTCAGGTTCGGCACCCGGCTCGTGGAGTTCACCCAGGACGCGGACGGGGTGACCGCCGTCGCCGAGGAGAACGCCACCGGCCGGCGCTTCACCATCCGCGCCCGGTACCTGGTCGGCGCGGACGGCGCGAACAGCAGCGTCCGCGGACACCTCGGGGTGGAGCGCGAGGGACGCGGCACGGTCTTCAACGCGCTCAGCATCTACTTCAAGGCGCCCGAGCTGGAGACCGTGCTCAAGGGCCGCAGGTTCATCCTCTGCTACGCCAATGTCAACGGCACGCTGATGGGGCTGTCCCGGCTGCACGGCTGCGACCCGTACCTGGCCGCGCCGATCTACCACCCCGAGCGCGGCGAGAAGCCGGAGGACTTCACCGACGAGCGCTGCGTCGAGATCGTCCGGACCGCGGCGGGCAAGGCGGACCTGGCGGTGGAGATCGTCGACAAGGTGCCGTGGCAGGGCGCCCAGCTGGTCGCCGAGCGGTTCCGCACCCAGCGGGTCTTCCTGGCCGGCGACGCCGCACACCTGCACCCGCCCGCGGGCGGCTTCGGCGCCAACACGGGCATCCACGACGCCCACAACCTGGCCTGGAAGCTGGCGGCCGTGCTCAAGGGCTGGGCGGGCGACCCGCTGCTCGACAGCTACCACGACGAGCGGCACGCGGTCGGTTCGGCGATGGCCGCGCAGGCGATGGTCCGCAACCGCATCCGGCACGGCCACGCCACCGAGCAGGACCGCGCGGACATGGTGGACGACATCATCATCACGCTCGGCTACCGGTACACCTCGCCGTCGATCGTCGGCGACACCACCGGCCCGGTGCTCACGCCGCAGCTGCGGCTCACCGGAGAGCCCGGTACCCGCGCGCCGCACGTCTGGATCGAGCGCGACGGCGCCATCGTCTCCACGATCGACCTGTTCTGGGACGCGTACGTGCTGCTCACCGACGACGCCGGGTCCCCCTGGGCCGAGGCGGCCGTCGCGGCGGCCGAGCGGCTCGGCGTGCCGCTGCGGGTGCACCGCGTCGGCCCGGAGAGCGAGCTGCGGCCGAAGGACCGAGACTGGGCCGAGGCGTACGGGGTCGGCGCCGGCGGTGCGGTGCTGGTCCGCCCGGACGCCTTCGTCGCCTGGCGTGCCACCGGTCCGGGCGGCGCCGACGCCGAGCAGGTGCTCGACGACGTGCTGGGCAGGTCGGCCGGGCTCCGCTGACCTCGAGCGCCGAAAGGGCCCGCTCCGGATCTTCCGGAGCGGGCCCTTCGTCGGTCGCGGTCAGAGCGCCGCGTCGGCCAGCAGCTCCACCTGTGCGAGGTCCGCCGTGCAGGGCAGCAGGATCAGCTCGTCGCAGCCCGCCTCGGCGTACGCCTGGACGGCGTCGCGGACGCGCCGCGGATCGGTGAGGACGCCGGCGGCCGTCCGCTCGGCCTTCGGGCCGACGAACGAGTAGTACCCGCGCAGGTAGTCACCGGCGACGCGGGCGGCGTCCGGGCCGAGGTGGGCGTAGAGGATGGCCACCATCCGCGGGCGCTCGGTGCGGCCCTCGTCGATCCAGGTCTGCCGCGCCTGGCGGACCAGTTCGGCGTAGGCGGTGACGGAGTTGCCGCCCGCGATCCAGCCGGTGCCGAACCGCGCCGAGCGCACCATCGCGCGCGGCGAGTGACCGCCGACCAGGAGCGGTACGCCCTCCGGGCGGACGGGGGCGGGCCCGATGCCGGGGACCTTGCCTCGGCCCGCCCAGATCTCCCGCAGTTCGGTGAGCGCGGCGTCCAGGCGTGCCCCGCGGTCCCGGTAGCCGGTGCCGGTGGCGGCGTAGTCGTCCTCCCGGCCGCCGGCGGCGACCCCGAGCACCAGCCGGCCGCCGGAGAGGGCGTCGATGGTGGCGGCCTGCTTGGCGAGCAACGCGGTGTCGCCCCGGTAGGCCGCGATCAGGATGGTGGTCAGCAGTCTGATCCGCTCGGTGACGGCCGCCGCCGCCGCGAGCGAGATCAGCGGCTCGAGGTTGGCGTACACCAGCCGGTCCAGCACGCCGAGGCTGGCGAAGCCGCACTCCTCCGCACGGCGGGCCCACTGCGGCAGCGTCCGGCCGTCGACGTCGGGGACGGTGGTGGGCAGACCCAGTCCGATCTCCAAGGCTCTCTCCTTTTGGTGTGCGCTTTTCGGTGCGCGCTCAGCGGACGGCTGCCGCCCGCGTGTCGGTGAGCCGTTCCAGCTCGGCGACGAGGTCGGTGGGGGCGGGCCGCTCCAGGTTGCGTTCGGCGAGGCGCCGGGCCGCGACGCGCTCCCGGTCGGACTCCAGCAGGCGCCGGATCTCGCCGCGCAGCCGGTCGTGGTCGGCCTCGTCGCGGCTGAGCACCTCGCCGGTGCCGGTGGCCAGGACGCGCGCCGAGTGGCCGGCGTGGTCGGGGAGTTGGGGGACGAGCAGGAGGGGTACGCCGGCCTGGAGGCTCGTCAGCACGGTGCCGGCGCCGCCGTGCGCGACGACCAGGTCGGCGTCGCCGAGCAGCTGCCGCAGCGGGGTGTCCACGGCGACGGTGACGTCGGCCGGGAGGTCGCCGAGGAGCGGGAGCTGGTCGGCGGAGACGGCCAGCACCACGTCGGTGTCGGGGCCGTGGGCGGCCAGGGCCGCCTGCGGGGCGAGGAAGTGCGCCGGGGACAGCCGGGCCATGGTGTGGCCCCAGGTCACCACCACGCGGCGGCGGCCGGGCGGGGGCGGTGCGAGCGGGGTGCCGGCGCCGGGCCCGTTGAACGGCACGTAGCGCATGGAGAGCCGCCGCAGGTCCGTCGGGAGCTGGAACTCGTCGGGGCACGGGTCGACGGTGAGGTCGCCGAACGGGTCGAAGGCGTCCACGCCGTTGCGTGCGGCGAGCGGCGCGAGCACGTCGGGCAGCAGGGGCCGCGCGCGCAGCATCAGGTCGGTGCCGTAGAGCAGCCGTACGGCCGGGACTCCGGCCGCGGCGGCGGCGATCGGACCGGCGAGGGCGGTGGGTTCGTAGACCACCAGGTCGGCCCGCCAGTCGCGGGCCAGGGCGGTGAGGTCGTCGGCCATGGAGTCCGCGTGGGCGTGGAACATCCGCAGGGCGCGCGGGCCGCGCCCCTCGGGTCCGGCCGGCGCGGCCGGCGCGGGCTGGGTCCGCGACGGCAGCACATAGCCGCGGACCAGTCCCACCGCGTCCACGTCGTGCCCGACCGTCGCCGCGGGCAGCCCGGTCCGGACGGTCTCGTCGTGGATGCCGGGCTGGCCGGCGACCAGCACCTCGTGCCCGGCCGCCCGGCAGGCCCAGGCCATCGGGACCAGCCCGTACAGGTGCGAGGGCCACGCCCAGGTCGTGAACAGTACCCGCATCGATCCGCCCCACCCTCTCCGGAGGTTCAGCTGACGGTCCGGAAGGTCCCCCATCGGGCTCTCGGATGGATCGCGGGCTGCTCGAGCTGCCGTCCAGGAGTTCGCGAGAACGGCGCGGGAGGGTGGCCCGGCCCTGCACGGCCCGGGCATGACGGCAGCGGAAGGAGACTCGGATGGAACAGGGACTCGCGGGCAAGCGCGTACTCGTCACCGGCGGGACGCGGGGCATCGGGAGGACGACGGCACTCGCGTTCGCCCGTGCGGGCGCGCGCGTGGTGGTGTGCTCGCGGACGGCCGGCGCGGACGCCGACTCGCTGGTGCGCGAACTGAAGGAGACCGGTGACGGGCATCTGGTGGTCCGGGCCGACGTGACCACCGCGGCGGGGGCGGCGGAGCTGGCCGAGCGGACGCGGGAGTCGCTGGGCGGCCTGGACGCGCTGGTGAACAACGTCGGCGTGGACGGGCAGGTCTGGTTCGAGGAGCTACCCGAGGACGAGTGGCACCGGGTGATGGACGCCAACGTCACCTCGGCGTACCTGGTCACGCAGGCGGCGCTGCCCCTGCTGGCCGACGGTGCGTCCGTGGTCAACGTGGGCTCGTCGGTGGCGCTGCGCGGCCGGGTCCGCGGGGTGCACTACACGGCGTCGAAGGCCGCGCTGATCGGTCTGACCCGGGCGCTCTGCAAGGAGCTGGGGCCGCGCGGCATCCGTGTCAACACGGTGGCGCCCGGCCTGACCGAGACCGAGCCGGGCGCGGGGCTGCCGCCGGAGGCGGTCACCCGCATCGTCGGCATGACCGCCCTCGGCCGGATCTGCCGCCCCGAGGACGTGGCCGGCGCCGTGCTGTTCCTGGCCGGCGACACCTCCGCCTACATCAGCGGGGTGACGCTGAACGTGGACGGCGGGGTGTAGATCCGGGGTCGGCTAGGAGGTGAGGGGCGCGGGGCGGAGGTCGTGGACGATCCGGGTGACGGTCATGGCGCCGCCCGTGCGCAGCGGGGCCAGTCGGCGCCGGTGGTCCACGTGCTCCGCGCTCCGCTCGAAGGTGCGGAAGCTCGCCTCGTCCGCCCAGTCCGTGAACACGTGGTAGACGGGCCGTTCCTGGTCCTCGTCGCGGACCAGGACCTGGCCCCGGTTGGCCGGCTGCCGGGCGATGATCGTGCCGATCTCCAGCCAGACCGCCTCGAACTCGGCCTCCCGGCCCGGGGCGATCTCCATCCGCAGGACCACCCGCACCGGCCCCCGCGCGTACTCGGTCATCTCCGCGCTCCCCTCGACTCGTTCGCTGCTCGGGCGGGTCGTGCCGCTCGCCCGCGCCGCCAGGCTGCCCGGCCGGACTCGAATCGCGCTCGATGGGGCCCCTCTTGAGCCGTCCTCGACACCCCGCGCCGATCCTCGGGCCCCCGACGTCCCCGACGTCCCCGCAGAGGAGATCCGGATGACCGAGCAGCCGCAGGTTCCCGTACTGGTCGTCGGAGGCAGCCTGGTCGGGCTGTCGACGGCGCTCTTCCTGGCGCGGCGCGGCGTGGCCTGCGTGGTCCTCGAACAGCGCGCGGGCCTGTCCGCCCACCCCCGTACCCGGGGCGTCAACCCGCGCTCGATGGAGCTGCTGCGCGCCGCCGGGCTCGAGGACGAGCTGCGCGCGCTGCCGTCCGCGCGGGCGCTGGCCCGCAACAGCGGTCTGCGGCTTGCGAGGTCGCTGGCCGGGCCGGAACTGGGCGCGTTCCAGGAGGAGTACTACCGCGAGGTCGCGTCCGATCTCGGCGCGCTGTCGCCCACGAGCTGGTGCCTGTGCCATCAGAACGAGCTGGAGGGCGTGCTGCGCCGGGCCGCCGAACGGGCCGGGGCCGAGTTCCGCTTCGGCAGCGAGCTGGTGTCGTGCGCGCAGGACACCGACGGTGTGACCGCTCTGGTGCGCGACGGCGCGGCCGGTACGACGAGCCGGCTGCGGGCGCGCTACCTGGTCGCGGCCGACGGTGCCCGCAGCGGGCTGCGCCGCCGGCTCGGCATCCCGTTCGACGGGACGGGGGGTCTCGGCCGGTTCCTGGCGATCCACTTCCGCGCCGATCTCACGGAGGAGCTCGGCGAGCGGCGGTTCGTCATGTGCTACACGTTCAACGACCGGGTGCGCGGCGCGCTGATCCCGCTGGACAACGCGGGCGAATGGCGGCTGGACGTCATCCTCGGCCCCGACGACCCGGGCACGCCCGAGGAGGTGCTCGCCGCCTACCCGCCCGAGCGGTGCGCCGAGCTGGTGCGGGCCGCGTCGGGCGTGCCGGATCTCGCCGTGCGGGTCCTCGGCGCCGTTCCGTGGGAGGCCGCCGCCAAGGTGGCGCGCCGGTTCCGGGCCGGCCGGGTCTTCCTCGCGGGCGACGCCGCCCACGTGATGCCGCCGAGCGGCGCCTTCGGCTCGAACTCCGGTGTGCAGGACGCCCACAACCTGGCGTGGAAGCTGGCCGCGGTGCTCGCCGGGCAGGCCTCCCCCGGGCTGCTCGACAGCTACGACGCCGAACGCCGGCCGGTCGGTGCGGCCACCGTACGGCAGGCGGTGCTGCGCCAGCGGGACCGGCCGCGCGATGGTGGGCGCGCGGCACGGCGGGTGCTGCCGGCCGGTCTCGTGGACGACACCACCGTGTGGTTCGGCTGGCGCTACGCGGTCGACGGCGACGTCTGGGTGACCGATCCGCGCGGTCTGCCGGGGACCCGGGCCCCCCACGTGCCGCTGCTGCGCGACGGTGCGGAGTGCTCGACGCTGGACCTGTTCGGGGACGGCCCGGTGCTGCTGACGGGTGCGCGGCCGGGACCGTGGCCGGCGGCGGCCGAGGCGGCGGCGCGGCGCCTCGGCGTGCCGCTGCGGGTGCACGGCATCGGCGGCGACGGGGCGTACGGGGACCGGGACGGCGGCTGGGCGAAGGCGTACGGCACGACGGACGCGGGGGCGGTGCTGGTCCGCCCGGACGGGGTGGTGGCCTGGCGGTCGGCCGGGACACCGGACGACGCCGAGGACGCCCTGGTCGCCGCCCTCGCCCGGATGCTCGGCCGCTGACGCCCGCCCCGGCGGTCCGGCTCACATGTGCTCGATCAGCACCGCGGCATCGGTCCGGCTCAGGTGTGCTCGATCAGCACCGCGGCGTCGTGGTCGCCGTCCCCGGCCTCCACGACGGTGGCGAAGCGGGCCCGTACGGTGTCGAGCACGGGCATGGCGACACCGGCCCGTGCCGCGTCGGCGACGGCGAGGCGGAGGTCCTTCTCCATCAGCGCGGAGCGGAAGAAGGCCGGCCGGTAGCTGCCCTTGCGCATCAGTTCGGCGCGGAAGCGCAGGACCTCGGAGCTGAACCCGCTGCCGGCGACGGTCGCGAGCAGCCGGTCCCGGTCGAGGCCGGCCCGCTGGCCGTACGTCACGGCCTCGGCGAGCGCGGCGACCTGGGCGCCGAGCAGCAGGTTGAGGATCAGCTTGGCGGTGGCCGCGGCGCCCGGCGCGCCGAGCGGCACGACCTCGGAGCCGATGGTCTCCAGGACGGGCCGGACCGCCTCGATGTCGGCGTCGTCGCCGGAGACGAAGACCCGCAGCAGGCCCTCCCGGGCCTGCAGCGGGTTGCCGACGACGCACGCCTCGACCCGGCGCAGCCCGGCTTCGGCGAGCCGGGCCGCGCTGTGCCGGGCGTACTCCGGGGAGACGGTGGAGGTGTCGATGACGGTGCTGCCGGGCTCGAGGGCGGCGACCACCTCGCCGAACAGCACCTTCTCGACGGCGGCCTCGTCGCTGAGGCTGAGCAGCACGGTGCGGACGCCGGCCACCGCCTCGGCGGGTGAGCCCGCGGCCACGGCGCCCTGGGCGAGGAGCGGCGCCGCCTTGTCCGCGGTCCTGTTGTGGACGGTCAGCCGGTACCCGGCCCCGAGCAGGCGGTGTGCCATGCCGCCGCCCATGCTGCCGAGTCCGATGAAGGCCAGAGTGGTGGGGCTCATCGTGCCGCCTTCCTTCGTGTTCCTTGGTGGAGGGGGTTGCCGCGACAGGGGGCTGTCCCCGGCGCCGGGGGGAGGGGCGCCGGGGACAGCGGTCGCGGGGTGCGGGTGGTTCAGTAGGCCGCGTCGACCTCGTAGACCGCGAACGGCGTGCCGGTGCGGGTGTCCCGGTAGGGGCGCAGCGGCGCCGTGTCGTCGCGGTGTTCGGGACCGGCCTCCCAGTCCTGGAAGGCGGTCATGCTTTCCCAGCGGCTGACCACCACCAGCGAGCCGGGGTCGTGGAGCCGCAGGAGCAGTTCGTTGCCGAGCATTCCCGGCACCTTGGCGAGCCGTTCGCTGACCTGGTGGTAGGCGGCGCGTACGGCGGCCAGTTCGGTTTCGTCGCGGGCGAACTGGTACACCAGCACCCGCACCTCAGGCATCGGCGTTCGCCGCCGGTCCGGGGATGTGGGCGGTGACCTCCATGGTGTGGAAGGAGCCGCCGCTGCGGTAGGGGTGCAGCCTGGCCCGGTGCTCCAGATGGGCGGGGCTGTTCTCGAAGGCGCGGAAGCGCGGCTCGTCGAGCCAGTCGCTGACGATCCAGTAGACGTCGTCCACGGCGGTGTCCTTGCACAGCCACTGTCCGAGGTTGGCCGGGTGGCCGGTGACCGCGTCGGTGCCGCGGTGCCACTCCTCGACGAAGGCGTGCTCGGCGCCGGGCTTGAGCTCCATCCGCAGGGTGACCCGGAACGTCATCAGGAGATCCCCCCGTCGACGCTGACGGTGGACCCGGTGACGTACCGGGACAGGTCGCTGGCGAGCCAGAGGATGGCTCCGGCCACCTCGTCCGGGGTGCCGAGCCGGCCCAGCGCGGTCTTGGCGCTGTAGCGCTCGACCATCAGTTTCCGCTGGTCCTCGGGGAGCGCGTGCAGGTTCTCGGTCTCGACCACGCCGAGGGCGACGACGTTGAACCGGATGCCCTTCGCGCCGAACTCCTTGGCCAGCGACCGGTTGAGGCCGACCAGGGCCGCCTTCGTGGCGGTGTAGTGCGAGCGCAGGGGGATGCCGGCGTCCACCGCCTTGGAGCCGATGCTGACGACGGACGATCCCTCGTGGAGCAGCGGAAGGGAGTGCTGGATCACGAGGTGGGCGGCGGTGACGTTGGTGGTGAAGATCCGCTGGAACTCCTCCACCGGCAGGTCGGCGTAGGGGACGTGGCTGATCGTGCCCGCGTTGTTGACGACCAGGTCGAGGCGGCCGTACGCCGCTCCGGCCCGCTCCACCAGGGAGGCGACCTCGTCCGGCCTGCTGAGGTCGGCGCGCACGACGTGGTGGTCGCCGCCGGTCTCCTTCAGCTCTCGTTCCAGCGAACCGACGTGGTCGCTGGGCTGCCGGTAGCAGGTCACCACGTCGACGCCGGCCCGGGCCAGCGCGAGCACGATGCCCCGGCCGACGCCTCGGGTGCCGCCGGTGACGAGGGCCTTCTTGCCCTCCAGGGCCAGGTTCATGGTCTTCCTCCGTGAGGCTGGGCGGTGGGTGCGTCAGAGCAGTACGGACAGTGCGCCGCAGTTGGCGGCGAAGGCGAGGATGGCGAGCGCGCTGCGCCGCCGGTTCCACGGGCCCCAGACGGGGCGCGGGTCGACCTCGTCGAAGTTCTCCGGGAGCCGGCCGGGGTCGACGCCCTGGATCCACCGGTTGATGGGGACGTTCTTGACGAGCGAGATGGTGACGGTGGCGGCGGCGAGCAGCGCGGCGGCCAGGTACAGCAGCCGGGCCGCGGGCGGCCGGCCGCCGACGGCCAGCACCAGGTCGCCGACGAGCGTGCCGAGCAGGCAGATCGGCATCGCCGGGTCGTAGCGGGTGGCGAAGAAGGCGTGTGCGTGGACGTAGCGGTCGGGCGGCAGGGCGGCGAGCAGGGGCCAGCCGCCGAGCTGGGTGCCGAGCAGGACCCCGGCGCCCAGACCGCTCAGGAGCACCACCAGGGGCGCGAGGACTGCGGTCACCGCGGCTCACGGCGGGCGGCGGCCTCGACCTTCTCCTTGATCAGCTTCATCTGGACGGCGGTGTTGCGGTTGAGGTGCTCCGTCATGCCCGCGTCGTCCACGGGGGCCTGCGGCTTCATGTGGAAGTCCTGGATCCAGCGCATCCGCACCGCGCCGTCCTCTTCGGTGTACTCCCAGCGGATGTCCATGAACTCGAACGGGCCGGTCTCCACCCGGTACGCCTCGACCGTGCGGCTCTTCGGGTCGGGGGTGCGGCGTGAGACCCAGCTCCACACGGTGCCGTTCTCGTCGGGGTGCATGGTGAGCCGGAAGGTGACGGTGGCGCCGTCGCGCTCCAGCACCTCGGCGGCGGCGTACTCGCTGAACAGGTTCGGCCAGTTCTCCAGGTCGTTGGTGATCTCCCAGACAGTCTCCAGCGGTGCGTCGATGAGGATCGAGTTGTCGGTGTGGCCTGCCATGGGTGCGCCAGCCTTTCGTCAACGTCCGAGGACGAGAGCCGAGTTGAAGCCGCCGTGGCCGCGGGCCAGGACCAGGGCGCGGCGCAGCGGTGTGGTGCGGGGTTCGTCGGTGACCAGGTCGAGGTCGCAGCCGGGGGCGAGCTGCTCGACGCCGGCGGTGTGCGGGACGACGCCGTCGCGCAGCGCGAGCAGCGCGGTGACCACGTCCAGCGGCGCGCCGCCGCCGTACAGCCGGCCGGTGAGCACCTTGGGCGCCGTGACGGGTACGGCCCCCGGCCCGAACACCGCGCTGATCGCCCGGGCCTCGGCGAGGTCTTCGGCGGGCGTGCCGGCGCCGTCGGCGAAGACGACGTCGATGTCCCCGGGGCTGATTCCGGCGTCCGCGAGCGCCGCCTCGATGGTGCGCCGCAGGGCGGGGGGCCGGTCGGAGCCGGGGGCCGGGTCGAAGCCGGCGGCGTAGCCGAGCACGGTGCCGTACCGCTGTCCGGCGCCCCGTTCGGTGGCTCCGGCGTCGCTCTCCAGGACCAGGATCGCGCCGCCTTCGCCGGGCAGGTAGCCCGCGGCCGAGCGGTCGAACGGCAGGTAGGCGCGGGCCGGGTCGGTGACGGTGGAGAGCCTGCCGGTGGACAGCTGGGCGCTCAGTCCGTACGGGCACAGGGAGGCGTCGGTGCCGCCGGTGAGCACCAGCCGGGCGCCGCGCCGGGTGAGCCGGCGGGCCTGGCCGATGGCGTCGAGTCCGCCGGCCTGTTCGCCGCAGAGCACGCCGCACGGGCCGCGCATCTTGTGCCGGATGGACAGCTGCCCGGTGGTCGCGGCGTAGAACCAGGCGATGGACTGGTAGGCGCCGACCCAGGACGGCTCGTGCTGGTAGAGCGCCTCCATCTCGTGCTGGCCGAACTCGGTGCCGCCGGACGAGCTGGCGGTGACCACGGCCATCTCGTACTCGGGCAGCGTGGCGGGGTCGGCCCCGGCGTCGGTCAGGGCGGCCTCGGCGGCGGCGAGGGCGAGGTGGGTCCAGTGGTCGGTCTCGCGGGCGACCCGGCTGGGCACCGAGTCGGCGGCGCTGAAACCGCTCACCTGGCCGGCGAGCCGTACCGGGTAGGGCGTGGGGTCGAACCGGGTGATCCGGTCGATGCCGGACTTGCCGGCCAGCACGGCGGCCCAGTGGGCCTCCACGCCGAGCCCGGTCGGTGCGGTGACGCCGATGCCGGTGATCACCGGCGGGCGGTGCCCGTTGGACATGGTCAGCTCCTCCCGTGGGCGACCGCCCCGGGCCGCGCCAGGACCATCGCACTCTGGAACCCGCCGAAGCCGCTGCCGACCGTCAGCACCACGTCGGTGCGGTGCTCGCGGGCGGTGCGCGGGACGTAGTCCAGGTCGCACGTCGGGTCGGGGTTCTCCAGGTTGGCGGTCGGCGGTACCACCTGCCGGTCGAGGACGAGCGCGCAGGCGGCCACCTCGATCGAGCCGATGGCGCCCAGCGAGTGCCCGATCATCGATTTGATCGAGCTGACCGGGACGCGGTACGCGTGGTCCCCAAGCGCCCGCTTGAAGGCGGCGGTCTCGTGCCGGTCGTTCTGCTTGGTGCCGGAGCCGTGGGCGTTGACGTAGCCGATCGCCGTCGGATCCAGGCGGGCCTGGTCGAGGGCGATGCCGATGGCCTCCGCCATCTCGCGGCCGTCCGGCTTCAGGCCGGTCATGTGGTGCGCGTTGCTGCGCCCGGCGCTGCCGACGATCTCACCGTAGACATGGGCGCCGCGCGCCTCGGCGGCCGTCTTCTCCTCAAGCACCAGGACGGCGGAGCCCTCGCCGAGCACGAAGCCGGCGCGGTCGCGGTCGAACGGCCGGGAGGCGTGCTCGGGATCCTCGTTGCGGGCGGTGGTGGCCCGGATCGCGTCGAAGCAGGCCGCGCTGATCGGGGAGATCGGTGCGTCGGTGGCACCGGCGAGCGCCACGTCGGCGCTGCCCTCCTCGATCAGCTGGACGGCGTGCGCCACGGCGTCGATGCCGGAGGTGCAGCCGGTGGAGACGAGGGAGACCGGGCCTTCCGCGCCGGCGGCCCAGGCCACCTCGACCGCGAGCGTGGAGGGCACCATGTAGCCGTACAGGTGGGGGACACCGTACTCGTGGTCGACCAGCCAGTTGCGGCCCTGGTCGCTGAGGACGGTGTACTCCTCCTCCAGGCCCATGGTGCAGCCGACGGCGCTGCCGAGGCCGACCGCGATCCGCTCGGGGCGTACGGCGGTCAGGTCGAGTCCGCTGTCGGCGATGGCCTCGCGGGCGGACACCACGGCGAACTGGGCGGCGCGGTCCATGCGCCGGATCTCCCGGGCGGTCAGACCGGCGCCGGCCGGGTCGAAGTCCACCTCGGCGGCGACCTGGGAGCGGAACTTGGCGGGGTCGAAGAGGCTGAGCCGACGGGTCGCGGTGCGGCCCTCGGTGAGCAGCTGCCAGAACGCCTCCCTGCCGACGCCGCCGGGCGCCACCACGCCGATGCCGGTGATCACCGCCCGGCGCTCACCGCCGCCGCTCACGTGCCGCCACCCACCCGCGGGTTGGCCGCCTCCGGGTGCTGGACGCCTTCGGTGTCGACGTGCCCGAGCTCGGGGCGCGGCGCCAGCGGGGAGAGGTGGAAGACGCAGCTGGCCGTCGCGGTGCCGGCGTTCACCAGGCGGTGGCGCACGCCGATCGGGACCAGCAGGGAGTCCCCGGCCGTCAGCCGCACCGGCCGGCCGTCCAGGGTCATCTCCAGTTCACCGGTGGTGACGTGGAGGAACTCCTCGGAGTACGGGTGGTAGTGCTCGGTGATGTGGTCGCCGGGTACCAGGGTGAGCGTGCCGCCGAAGCCGGAGGTGCAGCCGACGGTCTTCGGGCTGAGGGTCACCCGGATGTCGCCGCCGCGCCTGGTGTTGGGCTCGACCTGTCCGGTGGAGACCTTCACCGTACGGGTGCCGGTGGTGCGGTCGGTGTCGGTCACTGGATCCGCCCCTCATCCTTGGTCCACACGTAGAACGGGGTCGCCATGGCGTCCTTGGGCTCCTTCCAGTCCGGGTCGTACGGGCTCACGCAGGCCGCGAGACGGGTGTTGATGTCCTGGTAGAGCGGGTGGCTGCGGGCCTTGTAGAGGTCCGGCGAGATGTCCTGGTCCGCCTCGACCAGGTGGAAGTACAGGTCGTGGAAGCGGAAGAGGGTGCGTCGGGAGACACCGACCAGGTGGGGCAGCTCGGTCGCGTCGGAGTCACCGAAGATGCTCGCGATGTCATCGGCCATGCCCGGCTTCAGCCGGGCGACGATCAGGGTGCGGTGCACTGCTGTCCTCCTGCGGATAGGGTGCCGACACCGACACGCCAGACTGTCCCCGGGCAACCTGGAGACCGGCTCAAGTACGCGTCCAGACAACGGACTTGAGGCGAACGCGAGTCGCGGGTGCTGGCATCGTGGCGTCCCGTGTGCCGACCTGTGGAGCGAGCCCATGCCCTTCGCCGCCATCACCTACGACATCAAGCCCGGCTGCGAGGCCGAACTCGCCGAGATCTTCGGCAGCTTCCGCCGCGTGAAGTCCGACCGGGTGCGCGACGCGGGCGGGCAGGACGCCGGCCGCATCCTCGCCACGGCCGTCTTCCTCCGGGACGACACCCTGGTGCGGGTCATCGAGTACGAGGGCGACCTGGACGCGGTGGCGCGTCACATGGCGTCCCAGCCGGGGGTGCGCGAGGTGGAACGGAAGCTGAAGCCGTACCTGACCCGGCCCCGGGACACCGACACCGTCGAGGGGTTCGTCGCGACCTTCCGGCGCAGCCTGCTGCGCACGGTGGCGCAGATCTCGGTACGGGACGTGCCCGCGGCGTCCTGACCGTACGTCCTGACCGAACGCGCGGATCGGGCCCGCCCCCTCCCCAGGGGGCCGGCCCGATCCGTCAACCGTGCAGTGCCGCCACGCTGTTGAGGGCGAGCGCCACCACGGCGAGAGCGCAGCGCAGCAGGTGCCATCGCCGCCACAGCGGGCGCGGGTCCGTCCAGTCGGCGGGCAGCCGTTCCGGGTCGGTGACGGCCTTGACCCGGCGGTTGATGGGGACGTTGCACAGGTGGGACACGGCGGAGACGCCGAGCAGCAGCACGGCCGCCGCCGCGGCCGGCGCTCCCCCGTCGCCGGACACCGCCCACAGGATGTCCGCCAGCGTCGAGCCGAGGACGATGACCGGCATGGTCGGGTCCCAGTTCCGGCCGAGGAGCTGGTGCGCGTAGACGTAGGTGCTGGCCGGCATCGCGAAGAGCGCCGGGAGGACGCTCAGCGCGACGGCGAACAGCACTCCGGCGGTGACGCCGCTGCCGAGCAGCGCCAGCACGCCCAGTACCGTGGTCATGGGCCGTCCCTCAGAGCCGGGCCGGATGGGTGTCCACGGTGAGCTGGGCGATGGGCCGCATGACGGCGTCACGGAAGTACGCCGCGAAGCCCTCGGCGCTGCTGGTGTCCCGCTCCTCGGCGAGGTACGGGGCCAGCCGCTCCTCCAGCAGGTGCACTCCGCGCTGGGCCGCCATGTGCCGGCCGATCGCGGCGAAATCGCCCTCGTAGTGGATGACCCGGACGAGGACGTCGTCCTTGACGAACACCCCCGTGCCGAGCAGCCGCCCGGCGGCACCGCCGTCCTCGGCGGTGTAGTCGGGGGTGTCGACCCGCTGGAAGTCGGCGAAGACCGCCGCTATCTCGTCCTCGTGGCCGGGCTTGACCCGGTAGGTGATCGCTGCGTACGGCATCAGGCGGCTCGCAGACTGAGAGCGTCGTTGACGAGGCCGAGGAACAGCCTGGGGGTCTCGACCGCGGCCACCTCGTCGTCGGACAGCTCGATCCCGAGCTCCCGGTCGAGGACACCGGTGACCTGGAGCAGGGCGAGGGAGTCGTAGCCGAGCTCCAGGAACGGGACGTCGTGGACGTCGTCCGTGTCGAGGTCGTAGGTGTCGCTGTCGCCGGCGCACTCGCGCAGCTTCTCGATCAGCTCGGGCAGGGTGAACGCGTTCATCGGGCACCTTCCTGAGGGTGGGACGGGATCGGGCGGTGGTCAGATGGCCCGCAGCAGCCGGGTGGAGGCGGGGCTCTGCGGAGGCGCGGCGAGGGCCGGGTCGGCCGCCAGCAGGGCGCTCTGCAACGCGCGCAGTTCGGGGGAGGGATCGAGTCCGAGCTCGCGGCTGAGCTGGGTGCGCAGGCGCTGGTAGGTCTCCAGGGCGCTGCTGCGGCGACCGGCCCGGTACAGCGCGATCATCAGCTGCGCCTGGAGGCCCTCGTGCAGGGGGTACTGGGCGCAGAGTCCCGCCAGTTCGCCGAGCAGTTCGTGATGGCGCCCGAGCCGCAGGTCGGCCTCGATGCGCCGGCCGAGGATGCTCAGCCGGGACTCCTCCAGGGCGCGCGCCTCGGCCTCGAGGAGCGGGCCGCACTGCACGTCGACCAGGGCGGGACCGCGTGACAGCGCCAGCGCCTGCCGGAAGACGGCGGAGGCGGTCGCGCAGTCGCCGGCCTCCATGGCGCCGTGTCCGCGCCGGGCGAGCCGGTCGAACTCGGCGCTGTCCAGCGTGCCGCCCTGGGTGTCGAGCAGATAGCCGCCGGGTTCGGTGACCAGCACGCTCTTGGAGCCGAGCGGCAGGTCGGGGGCCGGCTGCCCGTCCAGCGCGGCGGAGATGCAGCCGCGCAGCTGAAGCACGTACGTCTGCAGGGTGGTCTGGACGCTGCGCGGCGGGTCCTCGCCCCAGACCTCCTCGATCAGTGACTCCACGGACACCAGCCGGTCCGCCCGGCAGGCCAGCAGGGCCAGCACCTTGCGCGGCTTGGCGGCCGTCGGCACGACGGACACCCCCGACTGGTCGACCCGGAGCGGGCCGAGCAGGCCGATATCCATATCGCCTTCTCCCTTCGAGGTTCGCGGTGGTGCCGGGGTCAGTCGACGGCGGCGAACAGGTGCTCTTCGGCGAGCAGTTCGCCCAGCACGCGGGGAAGTTCGTCGTCGCGGACGAAGAAGTGGCCGCCGGCCAGGGTGCGGAAGTGGAAGGACGAGGTGGTCCAGCGCTCCCACTGGGCGACGGCGCCCGGGGTGGCGACCCGGTCGCTCTCCCCGGCGAACGCCCAGATCGGGCACGGCAACGGGGTACGGGCCCCCTCGCGCAGCGCCCGGCCGAGGCGGAGGTCGGCTCGGGTGGTGGCGAGCATCTCGCGCAGCCACTTGGGGCGGGCGAGGAGTTCCTCGGGCACCCCGCCGAAGGACGACAGCAGGGCCAGCAGCGCCTCGTCGTCCAGGTGGCCGGCCCCGATCAGCGGGTTGGGCAGGTCGGGCGGCATGCAGGCGCCGACCACCACGCCGACGGGCGCCCGTCGTCCGGAGCCGATCCGGTGCTCGGCGAAACGGTAGGCGACCAGGGCGCCCAGGCTGTGGCCGTAGAAGGCGTACGGGCCCTGTTCGAGGAGTGGGCCGAGGTGCTCGTCGAACTCGTCGAAGAGCGAGACGACATCGGTGATCCGGGCTTCGCCGAGCCGGCTCTCCCGGCCCGGCAGCCGGACCGGTACCACCGAGACCTGGGGGCCGATCCGGCCGGCCCAGCCGGCGAAGGCCATCGCCCCGGCCCCGGCGTGGTGGAAGCAGAACAGCCGGAGTGGCGCCCCGTCCCGCGGTCTGGCTGCGAAATACCGGTTCACGCGGCCTCCTTCGCCCCGTCGGCACCACCGGGAGGCAGTGCCCGACGATGGTGGCCAAGGACTCTGGAAGGTCACTGGACATGAACTGGAGAAGCGATCGAAGGGTCTGCGGCGTGGCGATCGACGGGGTTCTTCGGCGTACGGGGCGGCTCAGCCGGCGAGGCTGCCCCGGGCCGGCACGGCGGGTGCCGTGCCCTCCAGGCCGTAGTCGTCTACCGGCTCGCCGCGCAGGATGGCCCGCTGGAGGTGCTGGAGCACGGCGGACGGCTCCAGGCCGATCTCCTCGATCAGCGTCTCGCGCAGCTGGCGGTACACCCCGAGCGCCCGGGGTGCGCGGCCGGCCCGGTAGAGCGCGACGATCAGGTGCGCGTGGAGCGCCTCGTCCAGCGGGTGGTGCCCGGTCAGCGCGGACAGTTCGCCGATCACCTCGTGGTGCCGGCCGAGCCGCAGGTCGGCGCGGATCCGCCGTTCGAGGACACCGATCCGGGACTCCTCCAGGCGGGTGGCCTCGATGCGCAGCTGGGATCCGTGCCGTACGTCGACCAGGACCGAGCCGCGCCACAGCGCGCAGGCCGCGCCGAGCAGGGCGGAGGCGCGTTCCATGTCGCCCGCGCCGAACGCGGCGTGGCCGGCGGCGGTCAGCCGGTCGAACTCGTTCGCGTCGACCGCGGAGGGTGCCACCTCGAGCACGTATCCGCCGTGCCGGGTGGCCAGCACGTGCTCGGCGCTGCCGGGCAGTCCGCTGCGGGCGGCGGCGGCACGCAGCATGCGGCGCAGCTGGAGGATGTAGGTCTGCAGCGTGGTGGCGGCGCTGCGGGGCAGGTCCGCGCCCCACAGCTCCTCCATCAACTGGGGCACCGACACGACCCGGTTGGCGTTCAGCGCGAGCAGCGCGAGGATCTGACGCGGCTTGGCGGCCGTCGGGACGATGGACCCTCCGGAGACGGCAGCGGTCAGTGGGCCAAGGACCTGAATTTCCATTCGTGGCTCCCCCGTCTCTTTCCGCGAATGCCGGGCTGCGGGTGCGTCCGGTCATTTCGGATCTTGGCACGGGGAGCGTGCCGCGAACAGTGAGATCTTCAGGAGTCGGACAGGAGTGTGCGCCTGCGGACGGAGGTGAGATCTTCACGTGGCGGGCGTGAACTCCGCACTGGTGGATTCCGGCCGATCGCCGGATGATGGACCCGTCAACAACTCCGCCAGCAGCCCGCCGGACACGCGCAGGGCGGCGAGACCGTCACCGCCCTCGCCGAATCCGGAGTCGTACAGGGCGACGCTGATCGTGTAGCGCCCCCGCACCTCGCAGGTGTGGAAGCTCCACTCGTCGCCGGTGCCGGGCGAACCGTCAGGGAGCAGCACCTCCCGTGCCTGACGGTCCTGCGGCCCGAAGCCGAACTCGGTGAAGCGGAACCGCATGCCCTGGCCGATCGCCTTGCTGTACGCCTCCTTCAGGGTCCACAGCCGGACGAGGGCGCGGTTGCGCGCGTCCTCGGGGAGCTTGGCCAGCTCGGTCAGCTCGTGCCGGGTGCACATCTGGGCCTCGGTGCCGAGGCCGGTCATCCGGCGGTCGTTCAGCTCGGCGTCGACCCCGATCCAGCCCCGCCGGGTGAGTCCGACCACGATCAGGTCGGCGGTGTGCGTCAGGCTGATGTCGAGCTGTTCGTGACCGCGCAGGTACGGGCGTCCGCCCAGCTTGTAGGCAAGTTCCAGCGCCCCCGGCGGCTCGCCGAGGACCGCTCCGGCGGTGTGTTTGAGCATCAGCCGGGAGGCCACGAACCGGGCCTTCACCATGGGGTGCCGCATGCGCCGGAAACGGGCGTGGTCCGGCCCGAGCCGCTCGGGCAGGCCGGGGTCGCCGAGGTCGGCGGGCAGCCAGTCGTCCAGCCGGGCGTGCACCAGCGCGCTGCCGTGCCGGGAGACCGCCTCGCGCACCTGCGCCCAGGGACCGTCCGGTCCGCGTACCTGGATCGGACGGGCGAACACGCGCCGGATCCGCGGGTCGGTCACCGGGTCGAGTGAGGAGACCATTCAGACCGCCCCGACCGCGGCGAGCCGCCGGGTGAGGAGTCCGAGGATCGAGCCGACGGTGCGCAGCTCGGGCAGGATCTCCGGCATCGACAGTTCGCCCAGTTCGGGGAACCGCCGCTCCAGCTGGCACTTGAGTTCCAGCAGCATCACGGAGTCGAAGTCGAGGTCGTCCACCAGCTGGAGCTCCTCGTCCAGAGCGCCGTCGTACTCCCCTGCGCCGTCGTGCTCCGCGGGCCCCCCGGGCGCCTCGCCGTCGAGCAGTTCCGGTGTCATTCCGCTGACGCCGAGCAGGGCGAGGCGCAGCCTCGGTGCGACCGCGGCGCCGGTGACCGTGCCGGCGGTGGTGGTGCCGACCGTCATGACGCGGCCCGCCCGCCGCGGCCCGCGGCGGTCGCCCGGTCCGCGAGGTATGCGGCCAGACCCCCCACCGTCTCCGCCGCGTAGATCTCGTCGGGCTCCAGTTCCAGCCCGAAGACCTCGTCGAGCGCGCCGATCAGGCCGAGCAGCCGTACGGAGTCCATGCCGAAGTCGAGCAGCGGCCGGCCAGCGTCGTCGTCCTCGTGGATTCCGGGCGGCGCGCCCGCCTGGAGCCGCACCCCCAGCCATGCGTGCAGTTCGTGCTCGGTACCGTCCAGCGCGGTGAGCACCAGATGCCGCCGCTGCCACGTCCGGTGAGTCATCGGTCTTCCCTTTCCTCTCGTGCCGCTCGCTCTGCTCCGGGCGCGCCGGGGGCGCCGGCCAGGGGTGTGTCGTAGAGGTCGTAGCTGCGGTGCTCGCGGTACCTCGCCAACAACTCGGCGAGCAGCGGTTCCTCGTGGTCCGAGGTGGCCTTCGGCAGGCCGGTGCCGAGGCGCCGCAGCACCCGGGCGAGCGCCGCCTCCAGCCACTCCGGGCGGGCCAGGAAACCGGTGCCCGCCGACTGCTGGTGGCGCCAGACACCGAGGCAGGCGGCGCCGACCAGGATCAGCGCGTAGCGTTCGGCCAGGGCGTGGCCGCGCGGGTCGGCGAGCGCGGAGCGGCCGTCCCGGTCGAGCCCCGCGCAGCCGTCCCGGAGCAGGGCGAGTTCCCCGGCGAGCAGCCGGACGAGTTCGGCGGGCCGGTCGCCTTCGGGGCCCGGGGCGTCGGCGGCGAGCGCCAGTGAGGCGGCCAGCGGGTCGCCACCGGCCGCCGGGCTGAGCCGGCCGAGATCCAGCGGGGGCAGCCCGTCGGCCTCCAGCCGGAACAGACCGTCCACGCCCGTGGCGGCGGACGCGCACCACTCGGTGCGGGCGAGGCGGGGCAGTTGGGGGATCACCGTGGCCCGGCAGGCCGCCGAGCCGGCCGCGCCGAGCCCGATCATCGGCAGGTCGCGCACGTTCTTGCGGAAGGCGGCGTACGCCCCGTTCCGGGCGTGGAAGTCGGCGCCCAGCAGGGTCGACAGCTCGTAGGAGGTGTCGGTGAGCAGTTGCGGCAGCAGGTACTTGACGGCCGCCGCGTACAGTCCGGCGTCCTGCGGAACCAGGTGGACCGCGCGGGTCGCCACGAGTGCCAGGCAGTCGCACAGCAGCAGGTCGACGAAGGCACCGGTCAGGGTGCTCCTGGCGTGCGAGACGCGTTGCGGGCCGGTGCCGTCGTCGGCGGCGTCGCCCACCACGCCGCGGTCCACGGCGCAGGCGACCGCCGTGCGCAGTGCGGTGTCCGCGCAGCCGAGGGCCGCGGAGGGGCCGACGCCGCGCGTCACGGAGAAGATCCGCAGGACGAGTTCCAGTCCGTGTCCGGGCTCGCCGACCAGCGCGTCGGCCGGCACCGGACAGTCGCCGAACTCGATGCCCGCCACCTGGCAGCCGCGGATGCCCGAGGTCCGGTGCCGGGGAAGCGCGGTGACGCCGCCCGCGGGCAGCGCGTCCCGTTCCACGAGGAGCGCGGAGTGACTGTGCCGGCCGGTGCCGGTGCGGGCGAACAGGACCAGGGCGGCGGCGCGTTCGACGTTGTTGAGCGCCTCCTTGCGTCCGCTGAGCCGGAAGCCGCCGGGTCCGTCGCCCGCGCCGTCGGCGGTGGCGGTCAGCTCGTTGGACAGGAAGCTGCTGCCGGCCGCCAGCTCCGGGTAGGCGGAGACGAGAGGGCGCCCGGTGAGCAACAGACGGGCCACGGTTCGCCGCTGCTCCGGGCTGCCGGCCGCCCAGACCACCACCGCGGCGAGGAAGCTGGTGATGCCGTGGCCGAGCCCGAGGGCGGCGTCGCGCCGGAAGACGACCCGCATCACCCGGGCGAGGGTGTCGAGTCCGGTCAGCCGGCCGCCGAGGTCACGGGGGACGAACTCGGCGTTGAGCCCGTACCGTTCGAGCAGCCGTCCGGCCGCCGTCAGGGGCTTCCCGCGGCTGTCGGCGGCGACGAACGCGGCGACGCCGACCGGGTTGTCCGGGTCTGCGGGATCCCCGAATCCGCGCTCCAGCTCGGCGATCCGTCGCCGTACCTCGTGCTCCTGCTCGCCCACGGCTGCCCTCTCCCGCCTTCAGGGACGGCCCGGTCGGCCGGCCCCCGCCACAGGGCCGGAGGCCACGGCGTGCAGCGGCTTGATCCGGCCGCTGAGGAACAGCTGACGCATCGCGGTGCGCCGCAGCTTGCCGCTGGTGGTGCGCCGTACGGTGCCGGGCCGCACCAGCAGCACGTGCTGCACGGCGATGCCGAACTCCTCGGCCACGCAGCTCCGTACGGTGTCGGCGAGCGCGGGCAGTTCCTCGGCCCCGCCGCGCGTGCTGGTCCGCACCTCCTGGACCACGACGACCTGGTCCTGCTCCTCCCCCACCGCGAAGGCGGCCGCCGATCCGAACAGCACGCTGAGCCTCTGCACCTGCTGCTCGATGTCCTGGGGGTAGAGGTTGCGCCCGGCGACGACCAGCACCTCCTTGAGCCGGCCGGCGACGAACAGCTCGCCGTCGTCGAGGAAGCCCATGTCGCCGGTGCGCAGATAGCCGCCCTCTTCCGGGCCGGCCCCGGCCGGTGCGGCCCGGAAGAGCTCGGCGCTCTCCAGGGGGCGGTTCCAGTACCCGCCGGCCACGCTGCTCCCGCGCAGCCAGATCTCGCCGACCTCGCCCTCCGGCAGGGGGCACAGCGTCTCCGGGTGGACGATCAGCGCCTCCACCTCGTCGATGACCGGGCCGACGGGCACGAAGGTGCGGGACGGCCGGCCGGGCACGGTCGGCTCGATCCGGTTGTCGGCCAGGGCGGCGGCGTCCACGGTGCGCCGGGCCGGCCGTGGGCCGGTGCCGCCGACCGCCACAAGCAGGGTGGCCTCGGCCAGGCCGTATCCGGGGCGCAGGGCCTCCGGGCGCAGTCCGGCCGGGGCGAACCGCGTGGCGAAGGCGTCCAGGGTGTCGGCCCGGACGGACTCCGCGCCGCTGACGGCCGTCTCCCAGCGGGTGAGGTCGAGTTCGGCCGCCTGCTGATCGGTGACCCGCTCGACGCACAGCCGGTAGGCGAAGTCGGGCGCGCCGGAGACCGTGACGCCGTACCGGTCGATCATCTGCAGCCAGCGGAGCGGTCGCAGGGCGAAGGCCCGCGGCGGCATCAGCACGGTCGAGGCGCCGAGGAACAGCGGGTGCAGCAACTGGCCGATCAGGCCCATGTCGTGGTGGAACGGCAGCCAGCCGCCGAACCGGGAGTCCTCGCCGGTGCCGAGGGCGCGCTGGATGGCCCCCTGGTTGGCGAGCAGCTGGGCGTGGCTGACCACGACGCCCTTGGGCCGGCTGACCGAGCCGGACGTGTACTGCAGCAACGCCGGCTGGTCGGCCGGGACGGCGGGGCGCTCCCAGCTGTCCGGGTCGCCCAGATGCGGGCGGTCGGTCGCCAGGCACGGGATGTGCGACTGGCCGGCCGCCGCGAGCAGCTGGGAGACCGCCGGCGCGTGCTGGGTGTCGGTGAGCACGAGCGCGGCGGCGGCGTCCTTGAGGATGCCGACGAGCCGTTCGACCGACTGCCGGGTGCCGCTCGGGGCGGGTGCGGGGACGGGGACCGCCCCGGCGTACAGGCAGCCCAGGAAGGCGGGCAGGAAGCCGGCGTTGTCGCCGTGGCAGAGCACCACCGGCGACCCGGCCGGCCGGTGCTGCCGGAGCCGGGAGGCGATCCCCTTCGCCGTGCGGTCCAGCCGGCCGTAGGTGACCATGACGTCGTCGCCGTCCCCGGTGAGGCGGTACGCCTCGCGGTCCGCCAGCTCCGCGCCCCGGCGAAGCAGCAGGTCGGTGAAATCAGCAGCTCTGGCCACCACAACTCCTCTACGTCCGGTCTCCCTGCACCAGTCGAGCGTGTGTGCCATCGCTCAAGCCCGGCTCGAAGTCCGGGAGACCGCGTCCGCCTCCGTTCACCAGCCCTTCAGCCGGGACAGCATGCGCACCCGGCGCAGTTGCCGCGACAAGCCCAGTTCGGCCTCGCTGAGCGGGCGGTCGCCGACGACCTTCTCGGGGTGGGCCGCCCCGGGCGGACGGCGTACCGTTGCCCCGTCCTGGGGGCTCAGCAGCTGGGCCAGGACCGGAGCGGGCGGCATGAAGCCGTACATCACCCCGAGGATCGCGAGCTGCCGCAGGAAGCCGGCCAGGGAGCGCTCGGTGGCGGGCGACATGGTTCCTCCTCCTTGGTGCGTGGCTGGTGGGGTCCGGTGGATCCGCGCCAGCCTCGCACCAGGCGCTCAAGTCGAACTCAGGCCGCGCGCTGCCAGCTCAGGGGAGACCGGTACTCCGCCGGGCGGGGGCCCGGCAGGCGCGTGGGTTCGCACGGCGGGCCGGCGGCGGCGAGGCGGGCGGCCAGTACGGCGGTGAGCGCGGCGAGTTCCTCGGCGGTGGGTGTGCCGCGTTCGATGCGGAGGTCGAACATCGTCGGGAGTCTCCTCACATGGGCTGGTTGCCGTGCTTGCGGCTGGGCAGCTCCGCGTGCTTGGCACGGAGCATGGCGAGTCCGGCGGCCAGTACGGCACGGGTCTCGGCTGGGTCGATGACGTCGTCGACGAGACCGCGCTCGGCCCCGTAGTACGGGTGCATCAGCTCGCTGCGGTACTCCTTGATGCGCTGGGCCCGCATCGACTCGGGGTCCTCCGCCGCGGCGATCTCCCGCCGGAAGATCACGTTCGCCGCGCCCTCGGCTCCCATGACGGCGATCTCGTTGGTCGGCCAGGCGTACGCCAGGTCCGCGCCGATCGAGCGCGAGTCCATCACGATGTAGGCGCCGCCGTAGGCCTTCCGCAGGATCAGCGAGATGCGCGGGACGGTCGCGGCGCAGTAGGCGTACAGCAGTTTGGCGCCGTGCCGGATGATGCCGCCGTGCTCCTGGTCGACGCCCGGCAGGAAGCCCGGCACGTCGAGCAGCGTCACCAGCGGGATGTTGAACGCGTCGCAGGTCTGGACGAAGCGCGCGGCCTTGTCCGAGGCGTCGATGTCGAGCACGCCCGCCAGCGACTTCGGCTGGTTGGCGATCAGGCCGGTGACATGCCCGTCGATCCGGGCGAGGGCGCAGATGACGTTGGTCGCCCAGTGCTCGCCGACCTCCAGGTACTCTCCGTCGTCGACGATCTCCTCGATCACCTCCCGCATGTCGTACGGGCGGTTGCCGTCGGCGGGCACCAGGTCGAGCAGCGCGTCGTTGCGGCGCTCGACGGGGTCGCCGGCCGGTCCGGCCGGGGGCGCCTCCCGGTTGTTCTGCGGCAGCAGCGACAGCAGGTAGCGCACCTCGTCGATGCAGGACCGCTCGTCGTCGTGGACGAAGTGGGACACTCCCGAGACCGAGGAGTGGACGTCGGCGCCGCCGAGGCCGTTCTGGGTGATCTCCTCGCCGGTCACCGCCTTGACGACGTCCGGGCCGGTGATGAACATCTGCGAGGTCTCGCGGACCATGAAGACGAAGTCGGTCAGCGCCGGCGAGTACGCCGCGCCGCCCGCGCACGGGCCGAGCATGACGGAGATCTGCGGGATGACGCCGGACGCCTTGGTGTTGCGCTGGAAGATGCCGCCGTAGCCGGCGAGGGCGGTGACCCCCTCCTGGATGCGGGCGCCGGCGCCGTCGTTCAGCGAGACCAGCGGCGCACCGGCCGCGATGGCCATGTCCATGATCTTGTGGATCTTCTGCGCGTGCGCCTCGCCGAGCGCGCCGCCGAAGATCCGGAAGTCGTGCGCGTACACGAACACCGTCCGCCCGTGCACGGTGCCCCAGCCGACGATCACCCCGTCGGTGTAGGGCCGCTTCGTCTCCAGGCCGAAGCCCTGCGCGCGGTGCCGGCGCAGCGGCTCGACCTCGTGGAAGGAACCCTCGTCCAGGAGCAGTGCGATGCGCTCGCGCGCGGTCAGCTTGCCCTTGGCGTGTTGCGCCTCGGTGGCCTTGTCATCGGGGCCCCGCAGGATCCGCTCCCGGATCTCGTGCAGCTCGGCGACCCGTTCCCGTGCGGTCATGGCATCCTCCTCCGCGCGACGGCTGCGGTCACGCTGGGAGAGGCACCTCGGAACGGGCTGGAGATCCGGTCGACACGCGCGCGGCGGGCCCGGGGGCCTTGTCCGACCCTGATCCGCCGGACAGGTCCCAGGACGGCACACGTGTGGCGCGCAGCCTGGCATCCGCCCGGGCCCGGCCGGTAGTGCGGGGCTCCCGGCTCTCGCTATGACTTTTTCACGGTGCGCCCGTGAGAGCGGCACTGGTCAAGGATCGCTCGGATTTCGTTTACTCCTTGCCTGAACACGGCTCCAGCGTCCATCGACTCGCGGCCGGATCCGGCCGGATCAACGGAGGAAGAGCATGTCCATCGACAAGGACTGGCGTTTCGCAGAGCTGATCGTCCGCGCCTGGACCGACCCGGCCCTGCGCCGCCGCTACGAACAGAACCCGTACCAGGTCCTGGCCGAGGCGGGCATCCGGCCGCTGCCCGGGGAGAGCGCGCCCGCGCTGCCGCTGGCCGAGGAACTCGACGTGGTCGTGGACCGCTTCGAGCTGCTGCCCGCCGACGCCCCGGCGGCCGGTTCCTGCCTGAGCATCTGCGACGTCGAGAACGGCATCGCCGGCCGCGGCGCGGAGGCCCTGACGATATGACCGGCCGCAGGAGGAACGAGCGGGCGCCGTTGATCGGTTTCAAGCGCCACCTGCGGTTGGAGGTGATCTCGGGGGACGCCGTCTATCTGATGTCGGAGCACGGGGTCACCGCGGTCCGCGGCCCCCATCTCGCGGCCGTCGCGCCGCTGCTGGACGGCACGCGTGACCTCGCCACCCTGCTGGAGGCCGCGGCGCCCGTCGTTCCCCCTGCGCGGGTCGCGCAGATCGTGGGGCAACTGACCCGCTGCGGTCTGCTCGGCCACCGTCCGCCCCGGGACAGCGGCCCCGAGGATCCCGCGGCCCGCGCGTACTGGGACCTCGCCGGCACCGAGGCCCCGGACGGGACCGGGACGGTGCGGATCGTCGCCGTCGGCGACCTGGACGACTCCGGGCCGGCCGCCGCGTGCCGTCGCGCCGGGCTCACCGTCACCGGGTCCGGCGACGCTCCCGCCACCCGCGACACCGGGTCCGGCGACGCTCCCGCCACCCTCGACCTGGTCGTCTGTGCCGACTACCTCGACCCGCGGCTGGCCTCCGTGGACGCGGCCCGCCGCGCCGACGGGCGCCCGTGGCTGCTCGCCAAGCTGTGCGGCACCACGCTGTGGGTGGGCCCGGTGTTCCGGCCCGGCACGGCGTCCGGCGCCTGCTGGAACTGCCTGGCGCACCGGCTTCGCGCCCACCGCTGCGCCGAGGCGCCGGTCCGGGTGGCGCACGGCGGGGCCGCGGTGGACGTGCCGCACGCCGGGCTTCCGGCCACCCTCGCGCTCGGCGCCCAGCTCGCCGCCCTGGAGTGCGTCAAGTGGCTGGCGGGACACCGCGGCGAGGAGCAGGACCGCGTGGTCACCCTCGACACGCTGGACCTGACCAGCCGGTCGCACCCGCTCACCCGGCGCCCGCAGTGCCCCGAGTGCGGGGACCCCTCCCTGATGGCCCGCCAGGCGGCCCGGCCGGTCGTCCTGACCGGCGGCCACCGCACCGTACGCACCTCCGGAGGCCACCGCGCGCTGTCGCCGCAGGCGGTCCTCGACCGGTACGGCCACCTGGTCGACCCGGTGACCGGCGTCGTGAAGGAGATCCGCCGCGACCGGCGCGGTCCCGAGCTCCTCAACGTCTTCCGGGCGGGACACAACCTGGCCCTGGCGCCCCGCCACATGAACGAGCTGAACGCCTCGCTGCGCCAGGAGAGTTCGGGCAAGGGCAGGACGCCGCTGGACGCCCGGGTCGGCGCGCTGTGCGAGGCGCTGGAGCGGATCAGCGGCCGGTGGCAGGGCGACGAGTCCGTCGTACGGGGCTCGCTGCGCACGCTCGGACCGGACGCCGTGCACCCCGGCGACTGCCAGCTCTGGCACGAGCGCCAGATCGCCGAGCGCGCCCGGTGGAACGCCGGCGGCCATCCGTTCCACCAGGTGGCCGAGGTGTTCGACCCGGACGCCGAGCTGGACTGGTCGCCGGTCTGGTCGCTCACCCGGGAGCGGCACGTGCTCTTTCCGGCCGCGCTGCTCTACTACCACGTCCCCGACGCGGCCGGCCGGCGCATGGTCCGCGCGGACTCCAACGGCTGCGCGGCCGGCAGCTCGCTGGAGGACGCGGCCCTGCAGGGTCTCCTCGAACTCGTCGAACGCGACGCCGTCGCCCTGTGGTGGTACAACCGCACCCGCCAGCCGGGCGTCGACCTGACCGCCTTCGCCGACCACTGGACCACCGAGGTGCTCCGGACGCACCGGGAACTCCACCGCGAGGTCTGGGCCTTGGACCTCACCTCGGACCTCGGCGTGCCGGTGTTCGCCGCGCTGTCCCGGCGCACCGACCGGGGCGTCGGCGCCCCCGAGGACATCGTCTTCGGTTTCGGAGCCCACCCCGACCCGGCGATCGCCCTCTCCCGCGCGGTCACCGAACTGAACCAGATGCTCCCGCCGGTCCTCGGCTCCCACCCGGACGGCACCGGGTACGCCTGTGCCGACCCGGTCGCCCTGCGCTGGTGGCGCACCGCGGCCCGGGACGCGATGCCCTACCTCGCCCCCGATCCCGCCGTCCCCGCTCGCACCCCGCTCGACTACGCCTTGAGCGGCGCCGGAGGCGTGCTGGAGGAGTTCCAGAACCTGCGCCGAACCATCGAGGGCAAGGGCCTTGAGGTGTGCATACTGGATCAGACCCGCCCCGACCTGGGCCTGCCCGTGGTGCGGATCCTGGTTCCCGGTCTGCGGCACTTCTGGCCCCGGTTCGCCCCAGGGAGGCTCTTCGACGTCCCGGTGTCCCTCGGCAGACTGCCCGAGCCGACGCCGTACGAGGAACTGAACCCGATACCGCTGTTTGTCTGAGCGATGCCGAGCCGCGCAACGCCGAGCCCCGAGCAGGAGCGATCGTGCCACCCGTGCAACCCCCGGGCAGTTCAGCGCCCGCCCCCTCGATCGAACTGTGGTCACTGCGGGAGGAGACCCTGCTGGAGGAACTCCCGGAGGGTTCCGCCCTGGTACTGCACTCCCGGTGGGGCGACCTGCGCATCCCGCGCCCGGGAACGGTGCTCACCGAGACGCTGCGCCGCATGCTGCTCGGCCCCGTCCAGCTGGACAACGTGCCCGGCGTCGACGAACTCGCCGCCCGGCTGCGTCTGTTGCAGGCGCTGCGGCAGCTGACCGGGCTCGTCGTACGCTCCGTCGGCGCGCCGGACGGCGAGCGGCCCCTGCTGTCCGTGGTGCCGACGGTGACCGGCGCCCGGCTCGATCCGGTGCCGGTGCCGGCCGGGCGCATGATGCGGCTGTCGCGGTTCGCCGCGCTGCGTTCCAACGGCCACGACATGGTCCTCGAGTCGCCGCTGTCGCAGTTCCGCGCCGTCTTCGCACGGCCCGAGGCGGGCTGGCTGATCAGCATGCTCAGCCGGCCCGTCACCCTCGAACGCGCCGCCGCGCGGACGCCGTTGGCCGCCCCGGTGGTCGGAGCGCTCGTCTCCCACCTCGTCGCCACCGGCATGGTGGAGGTCGCGGAACAGCCCACGGAGCCCCGCGACGCCGTCTTCCCCGAGGACCACGACCCCGCGCTGCTCCCGTGGTCCGCCGACGACCTGCGCTTCCACTGGAGCAGCCGCCCCGGCGGCCGCGACGGCGACTTCGGCGCCACCTACCCGCTGCGGGGCCGCCGGGAAGAGCCGCCCCGGATCAAGCGGCCACCGGCCGGGCCCCGTACCAAGCTGCCCGGCCCGGGCCCCGGCGCCCCCGACTGGGACACCTCCCTGACCGAGGTCCTGGAGCGGCGACGTTCGGTTCGCGACCACGGCTCCGCCGACCTGACGCTCCACCAGCTCGGCGAGATCCTCCACCGCTCCCTGCGCGTCCGGGAGCCCGCCGGGCCCGGCGCGGCCGCCGCCCCGCACGAGCCGCAGCGCCGGCCGTACCCGAGCGGCGGCGCCCGCTACGAGCTGGAGTGCTATCTGACCGTGGGCCGGTGCGCCGGCCTCGAACCCGGCGTCTACTACTACGACCCCGTCGACCATGCGCTGATCCGGCTGCCCGACCGCGCGCGGCTGGCCGCCGCGCTCCTCGACGAGGCACAGGCCGGCGCGGGCATGAGCGCCCGGCCCGCGCTGCTGCTCACCCTGACGGCCCGGTTCGCCCGGGTCTCCTGGAAGTACAGCGGACTCGCGTACGCGCTGACGCTGAAGCACGTCGGCGTGGTGCAGCAGACGCTGTACCTGCTGGCGACCGGCATGGGTCTGGCACCGTGCGCGCTGGGCACCGGCACCACCCAGCTGTCGGCGGAGGCGTTCGGTCTCGACTGGCGGGAGGAGTCCGCGGTCGGCGAGTTCATCCTCGGCACTCTCCCGGAGGAACGCGAAGTGTCCTCCAGGGACTGACCAACCACCGTCGCACCACGCATAGTTGTCTGCAACGTCAAGGTACGGCATTACCATCGACCGTTGCCGGCAACCGGTGTGACCAGAGGGAGAGCCATGACAGACCGTTACATGGAGAGCCCAGTCAGGCAGGAACCCGGAGTCCGGGTCCTCGGCATCGAGGCTCCGGCGCCCCGCTTCGCACTGGTCGTGGTCTGGACGGTCATCGCGGCGTTCCTGACGATGCAGATCGTCGACATCCTCAACGAGACGCTCACCGCGGTCACCGTCGCCTGCAGCGTCACCGTGCTGCCCGCGATCCTCGGACTCCAACTGGTCCACACCCTCCCGCGGTTCCGCCGGCTGCGCACCAGATACGGACGGTGGACGCTGCTCGGGCAGGCGCTGCTCACGGTCGTGCCCGTGCTGTTACTCGGCGGGCCGTGGGGCGGGATGGGCGGTTTCACCGGCGCGTCCATGCTGATCCTGCTGCCCCGCCGGGTGGCGGTCCCGGCGTTCGGCACGCTGATCGTGGCCATCGGCGTGGGCACCGCCCACACCCATGGGGGCAGCGTCGTCGACGTCCTGTACATGATGATGTCGACGCTGGTCACCGGCATCATCGTGTACAGCCTCACGCTGCTGTCCGACCTCACGCTGGCCGTGCACGAGGCGCAGGACGACATCACCCGCGTCGCCGTCATCAAGGAGCGGCTGCGGTTCGCCCGGGACCTGCACGACCTGCTGGGCTTCACCCTGTCGGCGATCACGCTGAAGAGCGAGCTGGCCCACACCATGGTCAACCGCTCGCCCGAGCGGGCCAGGGCGGAGCTGGAGAGCATCGTCGAGCTGTCACGCCAGGCCCTGCGGGACGTCCGCGAGGTGGCCCGGAGCTACCGTTCGATGTCGCTCCTGACGGAGGTGTCCTCGGCCCGCTCGGTGCTGGCGGCGGCCGGCATAGACGCCCATCTGCGGGTGGACTGCGGCCGGTTGTCGGGGAGCGCCGACACCGTCCTCGCGACGGTGCTGCGCGAGGGCGTCACCAACGTGATACGGCACAGCAAGGCCTCCCGCTGCACCATCGAGGCGGTCGCCCAGGAAGGCGTGATCAGCCTGCGCCTGGCCAACGACGGCGTGCCGCCGCGGCTGCGCGAGCTCGGCCGCGGCTGCCCGGAGCAGCTCACCCGGGACAACGGCGGCCTGTCCAACCTCGCCCTGCGGCTCTCCGAGGTCGGCGGCACCTTCTCCGCCGGGGTGCGCGAGGACGGCTGGTTCCACCTGGAGGCCACGGCCGCGGCGGACGCCCACGAGGCACCGGCGCCGGACGCGGACGCCTCCGACGACGAGCGCCTGGTGGGGTGAGCACGCGGTTCCTGCCCCTGGGCCGTTCCTTTCGGATCGGGCCGGATCAGCGGCCGGGCGTCGGGAGCCCGGCGAGATCCGGAAGGAACGACCTATAGCCTGTCCGGCCATGGTGCGCCGGACAGGCCCTACAGCCAGCCGGCCTCGCGCGCTATCCGTACCGCGTCCAGCCGGTTGCGGGCGTTCAGCTTGACCGAGGTCGAGGTGAGGTAGTTCCGCACGGTGCCCACCGACAGGTAGAGCCGGCCCGCGATCTCCGCGACCTCGGCGCCGTCCGCCGCCAGCCGCAGCACCTCCGTCTCCCGCTCGGTCAGCGGACTGTCCCCGCTGTCCCACGCGGCCACCATGAGATCCGGGTCGACGACCCGTTCTCCCTGCGCGACTCTGCGTATCGCCTGGGCGAGTTGACGCGGCGGCGCGTCCTTGAGGATGAACCCGCGCGCCCCTGCGGCCAGCGCCCGCCGGAACGTTCCCGGCCGGCCGAGGCTGGTGAGGATCAGCGTCCTGCACTCCGGCAGCACGTCGCGCAGCTGGGCCGCCGCGGTGAGTCCGTCCATGCCCGCCAGGTCGATGTCGAGGACAGCGACGTCCGGCCGCTGCTCCAGCGCCGTGGGGACGATCTCGTCGCCGTTCGCCAGCTCCGCGATGACGTCGATGTCCTCTTCCAACTCGAGGAGCGCCACCAGGGCGCCTCGCACCATGTGCATGTCCTCGGCAAGCAACACCCGGATGACCAACGTAAGTTCCCCCAAGCCACGCTCGATCGCGAGGCCAGATGTTACCCCGGCCCCCGGTCCCGCCCACGCTCCGGACGGCTCCCTCGACAAGAGTCCGCCCCTGGGGCCGCGGTTCCCGACCTCCCCCCTGAAGGAAGGACTCTGATCGCTCCCCTGTCTCCGTGCGCGTGGTGTTCGTGAATCGTAAGACCCGTTTCGCCGTTTCCCGGCCGCCTGGTTCCTACAGTGGCCGGACGTGCCGATGCGGAAGAGGTGGGCAGGGTGACGGTGAGTCGGGGTGGGCCGCGCGCCGAGGTGGGTGTCATCGGCGGTTCGGGGCTCTACGCGCTGTGGGACGACGCGGTCGAGGTACGGGTGGAGACGCCGTACGGGGAGCCGAGCGACCGGCTGTTCGTGGGTGAGGTGGCCGGCCGCCCGGTGGCGTTCCTGCCGCGCCACGGTCGCGGGCACCGACTGCCGCCGCACCGGATCGACTACCGGGCGAATCTGTGGGCACTGCACTCGCTGGGGGTGCGCCAGGTGCTCGCCCCCTGTGCGGTGGGCGGGCTGCTTCCCGAGTTCGGTCCGGGCACCCTGCTCGTCCCCGACCAGTTCGTCGACCGGACCTCCGGGCGGGTGCAGACCTTCTTCGACGGCCTGCCGCTGCCGGACGGCACGGTGCCCGAGGTGGTGCACGTGTCGATGGCGGATCCGTACTGCCCGCTGGGGCGGACGGCCGCCCTGGCCGCCGCCCGGGCGGCGGCGTGGGAGCCGGTGGACGGCGGGACCCTGGTGGTGGTCGAGGGTCCGCGTTTCTCCACCCGAGCCGAGTCGCGCTGGTTCGCCGCGAGCGGCTGGTCGGTGGTCGGTATGACGGGTCACCCGGAGGCCGTCCTCGCCCGCGAACTCGGGCTCTGCTACACCCCGTTGGCCCTGGTGACCGACCTCGACGCGGGAGCGGACACCGGCGAGGGCGTCACCCACGCCGAGGTGCTGAAGGTCTTCGCCCGCAACGTCGAGCGGCTGCGCACCGTGGTGCTGAAGGCGATCGGACTGCTGCCCGTCGTCCGTGACTGCCCGTGCCGGCACGCGCTGGACGGTCTTGTGACCGGTCTGCCCGGAGTGCCGGGCGACTGACCCGGCGGGCCTGCGAGCGGAGATGACGAAAGTCTGACGGAACGGCGTCGGCCCTGGTCGTGAGCGGGGAATGCTGGTCGTATCGGAGTCATGGACAGCACAGTGGAACACCCCCGCGGCACCCCCGTGGGCCGTCGGGTCGTGCTCGGTCTGCTCGGGCTCGGCGCCGCCGGCGTCGCGGCCGGGCCGTACCTCCAGCAGGCCCAGAGCACCATCGCCGCCAAGGATCCGACCGGGCTGACCGGGCTGCTGCCCGGTGGCGACGGCTTCAGGTACTACTCCGTGGTCTCCTCGGTGCCGGCCCGCACCGAGCAGAGCTACGCCTTGACGGTGGACGGCCTGGTCGAGCGCCCGGCCGGCCACCGCCTGGCCGACCTGAGGGCGATGCCCCAGCGCCGGATCGTGCGGGACCTGCAGTGCGTGACCGGCTGGCGGGTACCGGACACGCCGTTCGAGGGCGTTCCGCTCAGGCACCTGCTGGACGTTGCGGGTGTGCGGCCCGAGGCCCGGGCGGTGCGGTTCACCTGCTTCGACGGCACGTACACCGAGAGCCTGACGCTCGAACAGGCGCGTCGTGACGACGTGCTGGTGGCGCTGCGGATGCGGGACGCCCCCATCTCCCACACCCACGGCGGGCCGGTGCGGCTGTACGTGGCGCCGATGTACTTCTACAAGTCCGCCAAGTGGCTGTCGGGGATCACGGTCACCTCGGCGGTGCGGCCGGGTTACTGGGAGCGGTACGGCTACGAGGTCGACGCCTGGGTCGGCCGGTCGAACGGGCGGGACGATGCGCCGACCGCCTGAACCCGACCGCCTGCTCCGCTTCGCCCGGCCGGTGCGCTGGGCGCACCGCACCACCGCGGCCCTGATGCTCACCTGCCTGGCGACCGCCGCCTGCCTGTACGTGACGCCGCTGGCCGAACTGGTCGGGCGCCGGCGGCTGGTCGTGACCGTGCACGTGTGGTGCGGCCTGGCGCTTCCGGTGCCCCTGCTGATCGGACTGGCCTTCCGTGCGCTGCGCGCGGACGCGGCCCGGCTCAGCCGGTTCACTCCTGTCGACCGGGCGTGGCTGCGGGCGGTGCGGTCCCGCGCCCCGTACCGCCCGGCGGGGAAGTTCAACGCCGGGCAGAAGCTCTACGCGCAGTGGACGCTCGGATCGATGCTGGTGATCCTCGGCACGGGACTGCTGATGTGGCTCACGCATCTCGCGCCGCCGCCGCTGCGGACCGGTGCGACGTTCGTCCACGACTGGCTCGCGGTGGCCATCGCCGCGGTGACGGCCGGACACGTCCGGATGGCGGCGCGGGACCCGGAGGCCCGGCTCGGGATGCGCACCGGCCTTGTGGACCGCGGTTGGGCCGAACGGGAGCACCCGCAGTGGAGGCACGAGGCTCCGGATCCGGCGTCAGTCCTTACGGAACGGTGACGGGCGGACGTCCCGCGGCGTGACGCGGGCCCGGGTCCTCTAGCGTGGCGGTATGCGGGTATTGGTCACCGGCGGGGCCGGTTTCATCGGTACGCAGATCGTCGACGCGCTGCTCGCGCGCGGCCACGACGTCGTCTCCTGCGACGCCCTGCTGCCGACGGCGCATTCCGGTCCGCCTCGCGCGCCCCGCTCCGGAGAGGAGCTGGTGATCGCGGACGTGCGGGACGGCGCGGCCGTCGCGGAGGCCCTTCGGGGCGTGGACGCGGTGTGCCACCAGGCGGCGATGGTGGGCCTGGGCAAGGACTTCGCGGACGCGCCCGCGTATGTCGGCTGCAACGACCTGGGGACGGCGGTGCTGCTGGCCGCGATGGCCGGGGCCGGGGTACGGGAGCTGGTCCTGGCCGGATCGATGGTGGTCTACGGCGAGGGCCGCTACGAGTGCGGCCGGCACGGTGTGGTGCGGCCGGCCCCGCGGCGGGAGGCCGATCTGGCGGCGGGCGTTTTCGAGCCCGGCTGCCCGCTGTGCGGGGCCGCGCTGACACCGGGGCTGGTGACCGAGGACGCGCCGGCCGACCCGCGCAACGTGTACGCGGCGACGAAGCTCGCGCAGGAACACCTCGGCGCGGCGTGGGCCCGGGCGACGGGCGGCCGGGCGGTGTCGCTGCGCTACCACAACGTCTACGGCCCCGGCATGCCGCGGGACACTCCGTACGCCGGGGTGGCTTCGCTGTTCCGGTCCGCGCTGGCCCGCGGCGAGGCCCCGCGGGTCTTCGAGGACGGCGGTCAGCTGCGGGACTTCGTCCATGTCCGGGACGTGGCCCAGGCGGCGGCGACGGCGCTGGAGGCCGCGAACTCCCTGGGCGCGGGCTCGTTCACCGCGTACAACACCGGCAGCGGTGATCCCCGTACGGTCGGCGACATGGCCTGGGCCCTCGCCCGTGCGTACGGCGGGCCGCTGCCGGTCACCACGGGTGAGTACCGGCTGGGGGACGTGCGGCACGTGACGGCGGACTCGGCCCGGCTGCGCCGGGACCTCGGCTGGAAGCCGCAGGTCGGCTTCGACGCCGGGATGCGGGAGTTCGCACACGCCGAGCTGCGTTAAGGCGGGTCGCCATGCGCCGAGCCGCACCGGGGCCTGTCACCACACGCCGAGCCGCGCCAGGGGGCATCGCCACGTGCCGAGCCGCGCTAGGGCGGTGTCACGACGCACCGGCCCTGGGCCGCTTCAGCTCGCCGCAGCCGGCAGGGTGACCTCGAAGCGGCAGCCGCCCGGGACGTTGCGGACCTCGGCGCGGCCCGCGTGGGCCTCGACGATGCCGCGGACGATGGCGAGGCCGAGGCCGGCACCGGCCGGCGGGGTGCGGGCGGCCGTGCCGCGCCAGCCGGTGTCGAAGACGCGGGGCAGGTCCTCGTCGGCGATGCCGCCGCAGCCGTCGGTGACGGACAGGACGACGGCTTCCGCGCGCCGTTCGGCCGCCACCGCGACCGTGCCGTCGGCAGGTGTGTGACGGATGGCGTTGACGAGCAGGTTCGCGAGGACCCGGGTCATCTCCTTGCCGTCCACCTCGACGGGGACCGACGCGACCTCCTCCCCCACCAGCCGCACCCCGTGCTCGCGGGCGAGCGGGTCGGCGCCGCTCAGGGCGTCGCCGACGAGGTCGTACACGGACATCCGGCTCGGGCTGATGGTGAGTGCGCCGGCGTGGATGCGGGAGAGTTCGAAGAGGTCGGTGACCATGGTCGTCAGGCGCTCGACCTCGGTGCGGATCTGCCGGTGGTAGCGGGCCGGGTCGGCGGCCATGCCGTCCTCCAGGGCCTCCGCCATGGCCCGCAGCCCGGCCAGCGGGGTGCGCAGGTCGTGGGAGATCCAGGCGACGAGCTCCCGGCGGGAGGCCTCCAGGGAGCGCTCGCGGCGCCGGGAGGCGTCGAGTTTCGCGCTGGTGGCGGCCAGTTCCCGGGTGAGCGCGGCGAGTTCGGCGGTGGCCGCGCCGTCCGGGGCCGCGAAGCTGCCTTCGTCGCCGAAGTCGCGGGCGGCGCGGGCGAGGGCCCGGCTGCGGGCCACCACCCAGCGGCCCAGGACCAGGGCGGTGCCGAGCGAGACGAGGGCCGCCATGGCCACGACGACGGTCACCACCCACAGGTCGTGTGCGGACAGGAACATCGCCTGCGCGACGGCGAGCGTCCCGGCGAGCATCGCGGTCACCGTGACGGCCGCGACCACCGTGAGGGAGACGGCGACCGAGCGGCGCCGTACGAGGCGGAGCACCAGTGCTCCGGCGAGGCCCGCGCAGACGGCTCCCGCCAGTGCGAAACCGGCGATCAGCAGGACGTCCTTCATGCCGCTCCCCCGTCCGTTTCCGTTCCGTCCTGCTCGGGCTCGGGCTCGGGCTCGGGCTCGAACCGGTAGCCGACGCCCCAGACCGTCCGGATGAGCCGGGGGTGCGCCGGATCGTCCTCGATCTTGGCGCGCAGCCGCCGTACGTGGACCGTGACCGTGGACAGGTCGCCGAAGTCCCAGCCCCACACGCGCCGCATCAGCTCCTCTCTGGTGTGGGCGGCGCCGGGGTGTTCCAGGAAGTAGGCGAGCAGGTCGAACTCCCTCAGGGTGAGGGAGAGTTCGTCGCCGGCGCGGGTGGCTCTGCGGGTGGCCGGGTCGACGGTGAGACCGGCGGCGCTCAGGACCGGCCGCGGGGCCGCCTGCCCGGCGGACGCGCGACTGCGGCGCAGGACGGACTCGACGCGCAGCACCAGCTCGCGCGGGCTGAACGGCTTGGTGACGTAGTCGTCCGCGCCGACCTCCAGGCCGGTGATCCGGTCCTCCTCGTCGCCGCGCGCCGTCAGCATGATCACCGGAACGGGCCCGGTGTCGCGCAGCCTGCGGCACACCTCCAGGCCGTCCAGGCCCGGCAGCATGAGGTCGAGGACGACGAGGTCCGGCCGCCGCTCCCGGGCCCGCAGCAGGGCGTCAAAGCCGTCGGCCGCGTGCTCCACGGCGAACCCGGACCGGTCGAGGTATCCGGTCACCACCTCGGCCACGGTCGGGTCGTCGTCGACCACCAGGATCCGGGCCGCGGGCCGGGGGGCGCTGTACTCGCTCATGCCGCACAGCGTCGCATCCGCCCCGCCGCGGGTCACCGCCACCCGGGGGTACGGGGGCCGACGTCCGCGTTTCGTAAGGACTTCGGCGCCCTCGATCCGCGGCGGGCTTCCTACGGTGGGAGCCGTGACCCTCATGACCGTAGACGTCGTCCTTCCCTGTCTCGACGAGGCCGAGGCCCTGCCCTGGGTGCTCTCCCGCATCCCGGCCGGCTGGCGGGCGATCGTCGTCGACAACGGCTCCACCGACGGCTCCGCCGGCATCGCGGCCCGTCTCGGCGCCACCGTCGTGGCCGAGCCGCGGCGTGGCTTCGGCGCCGCCTGCCACGCCGGGCTGCTCGCCTCCGACGCCGAGTTCGTCTGCTTCTGCGACTGCGACGCCTCCCTCGACCCCGGTCTCCTGCCCGGACTCGTCGGCGCGGTGGCCGACGGCTCCGCCGACCTGCTGCTCGGCCGCCGCCGCCCCGCCGCGCGCGGCGCCTGGCCGGTCCACGCCCGGGCGGGCAACCTGGCGCTGTCCCGGCTGCTGCGCCGCCGTACCGGGCTGCGGCTGCGCGATCTCGGCCCGCTGCGGGCCGCCCGTCGCGAGGCGCTCCTCGGACTCGGGCTGACCGACCGGCGCAGCGGCTACCCGCTCCAGATGGTGGTCCGGGCGGCCGACGCCGGGTGGCGGGTGCGCGAGGTCGACGTGCCGTATCTGCCCCGGGCCGGACGGTCGAAGGTCACCGGCACCTGGCGGGGCACCTGGCAGGCGGTCCACGACATGCGCAGGGTGCTCGACGAGCCCGCGCCGGCGGCCGGGGTCCGCCCGTGACCACCCTCCTCGTCATCGCGAAGCAGCCCCGGCCGGGCCGGGTGAAGACGCGGCTCACTCCGCCGTTCACCCCTGAGGAGGCCGCCGCGCTCGCCGAGGCGGCCCTCGCCGACACGCTCACCGCCGCCGCCGGTGTGCCGGCGGACCGGCACGTCCTCGTGCTCGACGGGGAGCCCGGCCCCTGGCTGCCGCCGGGATTCCACGTCGTTCCGCAGGCGGCGGGCGGGCTCGACGCACGGCTGGCGGCCGCGTTCGCGGCCTGCGACGGGCCGGCGCTGCTCATCGGCATGGACACCCCGCAGGTCACCCCCGCACTGCTGGCCCCGGCCCTGCGCTGGGACGGACACGACGCCTGGTTCGGTCCGGCCGCCGACGGCGGCTTCTGGGCCCTCAGCCTGGCCGCGCCCGATCCCGCGCTCCTGCTCGGTGTGCCCATGTCCCGGCCGGACACCGGCGCCGTCCAGTACGCGCGGCTGCGGGCGGCCGGGCTGCGCGTCGGCCGGCTGCCGGTCCTGCGGGACGTGGACACCGCGCGGGACGCCCGGCAGGTGGCGTACGGCGCACCGGCGACCCGCTTCGCCGCCCGGTACTCCGAGTTGACCACCACGGCGGCGGGAGCACGACGTTGACCACCACGATCCCGGGAGCGGGCCGTCGACCACGACGACAGCGGGAGCGGGCCGTCGACCAGCCCGATCGCGGGAGCGGGCCGTCGACCACGACGACGGCATGGCGGGCGGATCCGTACACCGACGCCCTGCGCACCGGCCGGGGCCCCCTCTTCCTGCGCCGGCACGACGGCTGGCTGCTGCCGCTGGAGGTCGAGCGCTGGTGCGAGGCACCGGACCGCGCCGATCGCACCGTACTCGACCGCTGCCGAGGCACGGTCCTCGACATCGGCTGCGGGCCGGGACGGCTCGTCGCCGCACTCGCGGCCGAAGGCCGTCGGGCGCTCGGCATCGACGTCAGCCCGGCGGCGGTCGCCCGCACCGCGGGGCTCGGGGCCGCGGCCCTGTGCCGGTCGGTCTTCGACCCGCTGCCCGCCGAGGGACGCTGGGACACGGCGCTGCTGGTCGACGGCAACATTGGAATCGGCGGCGACCCGGCCGCCCTGCTGCGCAGACTGCGCCAGGTCGTGTCGCGATCCGGGCGCGTGATCGCGGAATGCGCCCCCGTCGACGTCGACGAGTGCTGCGAGGTACGCGTCGACGACGGCCGGGGCGGACGCGGGACGCCGTTCCCGTGGGCGCGGGTGGGCACCCGCGCCCTGGCCGGGCACGCGCGGAGCGCGGGCTGGGCGGTCCGCGAACAGTGGGGCGTGGAGGGGCGCCCGTTCCTGGCGCTCGCGCCTCAGTCGTCCTCGGCGGGACTCCGCTGAGGACGAGCCCGCCATCGCCGTACGAGGTACAGCAGCCCCGCCGCCACGGCCACGCCCGCGAGCACGATCGCGAGGTTCCGCCCGTACGGCAGGGGCAGCGCGGACGGGTTGGGCGGGGCGCCCGGGCGTACGAGCAGCGGGAGCGTCACGAGAACCACCGTCCCCGCCACGAGCAGCACCCCGCGCGACAGGCCGCGCTGACGTCGTCCCACGAGCAGCAGCCCGATGCCGAACACCAGCGGGGCGAGGATCCCGTCGTGCAGCACGACCG
The DNA here is from genome assembly GCF_053601115.1 of Streptomyces sp. NPDC004788. Classification (NCBI taxonomy): domain Bacteria; kingdom Bacillati; phylum Actinomycetota; class Actinomycetes; order Kitasatosporales; family Streptomycetaceae; genus Streptomyces; species Streptomyces sp. NPDC004788. The sequence goes on along the minus strand of NZ_JBSGBF010000024.1, from coordinate 24,686 downwards.
CGCCGGCCAGCCACACCAGCACCCCGAGCGGATCAGGCTCGGCCGCCACCAGCCGGGCCCCGAGGCCCATCAGGACGAGACCGAGCCCGCCGACCGCGTACCGCAGCACCCGCGTCGTCCTCACAGCACCTCCAGCCGGTGCACCCACTTGGTCTGCAGCACCCCGGGCCGGCCGGGGGCGATGATCCGGGCCGGGAAGCCGTGGTCGAGCGTGAGCGGCCGGCCGTTGAGGCTGAGGGCGAGCAGGGTGAGCGGATCGTCCGCGTACTCCGCGCCCATCTCCATCACCCGGTAGGCACCGCTCACCTCCAGCGACGTCACCCGCAGCGCGGCCCGGCCCGGCCGCCCGCCGGCCCGTTCGACCAGGTCCCGGATCCGTACCCCGCCCCAGTCGGCGTCGACGCTCCAGCCTTCGACGCACGCGATCGGCAGGCGTGCGCGGGTGTGGGGCAGCGCGTGCAGGGCGTCGAGCGTGAGCACGTACGGGCGGGGTCCGTCGACCTGGAGACGCCACCCCGCCAGGCCGCGCGCCGTCACGCCGGCGGCGGTGGCGGTCCGGTTGACGGGCAGCCCCTGCGGTCCGTGGTCGGGGTGCCGGGGCGCGAGCAGGTCGAGCGCCTTGAGGGGGGTGAAGGACTGGCCGACCGTCGTCAGCGTGATCACGCCGACGGCTCCGCCCGTGGCGAGGAGCAGCGAGCGGCGGTCGACGGCGTCCTCGGCCGGCAGGGCGCGTGTCCCCGCCGAGTTCCTGCCCCAATGGCCCCTGATGTCCGGCGCCTTGACCGCGATGTGCAGCAGGATCGCGCCGGTGACCAGCCAGGCGACGGCGAAGTGGACGGGGACGAAGGAGAAGGGCCACGGGTACCACTCGACGATGTTGAGGAGCCCGGTGAACACCTCGAAGACGGCAGCCGCCACCAGGACCGCGACGGACAGCCGCTCCAGCGCGTGCCGCACGGACCGGACCGGCGGCCACTCGAACAGCCGGGGATACACCGCCCACAGCTTCACGAGCAGCAGCACGACGGCCGCGAGTCCGCTGGCGACGTGCAGGCCCTGGGTGAGCGCGTAGCCCCACACCGGCCGGGCGGGCAGCCGGTCGGCGAGCCAGTCCGGCGGGTGCTGGAGGTAGTGGCTCACGAGGCCGGTCGCGAAGCAGACCGCGAAGGCCGCACCGAGCCACCGGCCGACGGCCGTCGCCGTCCTGGCGTCGTGCAGGCGGCCGGTGAAGGCGGGCAGGCGGACGGCCGAGGGCCGGAACGCGGAGCGCGGCGGACGGGGCGGCCCTGACCGGCGCGGCGGGCGCGGGAGGCGGGGCGGCCTGGGCGTGCGGGGACTCATACCGTCCATGACACCGCCGCGAGCGGCCGCGTGGAGCGTCCGACACCTTACGAAACCCGAACGCCCCGCCGGGTCTTCTCCCCGTCCGGCGCACGCGCTGCCAGTCTGCGCCCATGACCCGCGTCCGCCGTCTCCCGCTCCCCGTCGCCGTCACCGCTCTTCTGCTGTCGCTCCTGACCGTCTCGCTGCTCCTCCTGCTCCACGGGGGCGGCCGCGGGCCCGGCTTCCTGGCCGGGTACGCGGGCGCGTGGGCGGTGTTCGCGGCGGCGGTGACCGCCCTGCGCCGGGTGGCCCGCCGGCACGTCGTCCCGCTCCTGCTCGCCGGGGCGGTCGCGGTGACGGCGACGGGGCTGGTGGCGGCCCCGCGGACGAGCACGGACTCGTACCGGTACGCGTGGGACGGCCGGGTGCAGGCAGCAGGCATCTCGCCGTACGACCACCCGCCCGCGGACCCGGCGCTCGCCGGGCTCCGTGACGACTGGCTCTTCCCCGGCCCCGCGGCGTGCGGGCGGGGCGACGCGGACCTCGCGCCGCTGGCCGGCGGCCGGTGCACGCGGATCAACCGGCCGTCCGTGCACACGATCTACCCTCCGGTGGCGGAGGGCTGGTTCCTCCTCGTCCACGCGCTGTCGCCGCCGGGCGTCCGTCACCAGGGGCTCCAGACGGGCGCGGCGCTGCTCTCACTGGCCGTCAGCGGCCTCCTGACCGGCGTGCTGCGCCGACGCGGGGATCCGCGCCGGGCGGCCCTGTGGGCGTGGTGCCCGGCGGTCCCGGTCGAGGCCGTGAACAACGCCCACGTCGACGTCCTGGCCGTGCTCCTGTCGGTCGGCGCGCTCGTGCTCCTGGCGCGCCGCCGCCATGTCACGGGCGGAGTGCTGCTCGGTCTGGCGGTCGCCGCCAAGCTGTTGCCCGCCGTGCTGCTGCCGGGCGCGCTGTCCGGCGTCCGGCGGCCCCGTACGGTCGCGGCCGTGGCGCTGACCGCCGCGGTGACGGTCGCCCTGGCGTACCTGCCGTACGTCCTCCTGTCCGACGGCTCCGTCCTCGGGTATCTGGGCGGCTACACGCGGGAGGAGGGCTACGACGACCCGGGCGCGGGCGGGCGGTACGCCCTGTTGCGGCTCGTGCTGCCCGACACGTGGGCGCTGCCGGCGGCGGCGCTGGGGACGGCGGCGATGGCGGTGGCGGTGTGGTGGCGCGGTGACCCCGAACGCCCCTGGAGCGGAGCCCTGTTGACCACCGGTACGGCATTCCTGCTGCTGACGCCCGGCTACTCCTGGTACGCCCTGCTGCTCGTCGCTCTCGTCGCCCTGGACGGGCGCTGGGAGTGGCTCGGCGTCGCCCTCGCCGGCGCGGTGGCGTACCTCGCGGGCCCCGTCGCCGGCACGGTCGGCGGCACCGCCGCGTACGGGGCGGCGGGGATCGTGGTGTGCGCGATGTGGTGGATGCGGCGGCGGAACGTCGGACGGTCTGCGGGTGCGCGGCGGGACCTCACCGCGCGGACCACGGGACCGGACACGGCGTGGCCTCGGTGCGCGCGGGACGGGGCCGCCCGGGCGGCAGGCGCCCGGGCGGCCCCGTACGGGAGCGGGCGGCTCAGCCGTCGGCCCCGGCCGGGGTCGTCGTGGCGGTGAAGCCCAGCTTCTTGTTGGCCGCCAGGGCGAACTCGTTGGTGAACGTCCTGCCGAGGTCGAGCGACGGCTCCGCCTTGCCGACCATCACCTCGGTCGCCAGCACGGTCTTCGGACCGCCGGCCGGCATGATGCCGTCCGGCAGGAACTGGTCCTTGTCCTGTTCCAGGGCCTTGATGTAGTCGTCCTTGGTCACCAGGTCGTTCGCCACGAACGACGACGGCAGCTTGTTCGCGATGTCGGCGGCGCTGTGCGTGTCCATCCAGTGCATCGTCGCGACGAGCGCGTTGACGACCTTCTGCACCGTGTCCTTGTGCGAGTTCACCCAGTCGGTACGGGCGAGGACGCTCGCCGCCGGCCAGGCGCCGCCCAGCGCGGTCTTGGCACCGTCGGTGGTGGCCAGGTCGATCGCGGAGGCGCCGACCCCCTTCTTCTCGATCGCCGAGACGGTCGGCTGCGTCGTGATGACGCAGTCGGCCTTGCCGTTCTGGAGCGCGGCGATGGCGGTGGAGCCCGCACCGACCGCGATGCGGTTGAACTGGTCCTCCTTGACGCCCTTCTGTGCCGCCATGAACTTGGTCAGGGTGTCGGTGCCCGAGCCGATGTCGGTGACGCCGAGCGTCTTGCCCTTGAAGTCGGCGGCCGACTTCACACCGCTCTTCGTCGTGCACATCTCCCGCTCGCCCGGCGCGCCGGAGAGCTGGACGACCGACTCGATCCCCTTGCCCTTGGCCACGAAGTCGATCGCGTGGACGTACCAGGCACCCGCCATGTCGACCTGCCCCGAGGCCATGGCCGTGTCGGCGCCGACACCGCCGTTCGCCTCGTTGCTCAGCTCGACCTTGACGCCGTACTTCTTGTAGAAGCCGAGGCTCTCGGCGAGCTGGTAGGGCAGGTAGATCTGCTTGTCGATGCCGCCGACCATGAGCTTGACGGTCGGCGTGCCGCCGGAGCCGTCCGAGCCGGAGTCCGCGGAGCTGCTGGAACACGCGGTGACCGCGCCGAGGGTGAGGACAGTCGCGACCGCTGCGGTGAGTGCTCTCTTGAGCATGGCGGCTCATTCCTTTCAGATCCTGCTCAGGTCTTCCCGGCACGCGAGGAGCGGGTGACGGAGGAAGCGGGGCAAACGGGGAGGGGTGGGTGGGGGGAGCGGCGGCCCGCCGCTCAGAGGCCCGCGGCCTCGGAGGGGGCCGGCGGACGCCAGGACAGGAGCCGGTGTTCGAGCTTGCCGATCAGCCACTCGGCGCCCAGCACGATCACCGCGATGACGAGCATCGTGGCGAACACGCCGTTCGGGTCGAAGTTGTTCTGCGCGGTCTTGATCACCAGGCCGAGGCCGCTCTGCGCGCCGAGCACCTCGCCGACGAGCGCGCCGACGATGGCGAAGCCGAAGGCGCTGTGCAGACTGGCGATGATCCAGGTGAGCGCGGAGGGCACCACGACGTGCCGGATGATCTGCAACTGGGACGCGCCGAGCACCCGGGCGTTGGCGAGGATGTTGCGGTCCACCTCGCGCACGCCCTGGAAGGCGTTGAAGAAGACGATGAAGAACACCAGCACCGCGGCGAGCAGGATCTTCGGGGTCACGCCGATGCCGAAGGCGACGATGAAGATCGAGCCGAGGACGATGCGCGGGATCGCGTTGACCATCTTGATGTAGGGGCCCAGCACATCGGCGAGATAGCGGCTCTGCCCGAGTGCGACGCCGAAGACCACGCCGGTGAGGGAACCCACGACGAAGCCGAGGAGCGCCTCCTGGATGGTGGTCCAGATGTTCGCGTAGAAGGACCCGAACCCGGTGCCGTCCTGGAAGAGCTCGACCAGCCGCTTCGCGATTCCGGAGGGCTGTCCGAAGAAGAAGGGGTCGACGATGCCCCAGGTGGTGAACGCCTGCCAGCCGCCGATCACGAAGACCGCGAGGCCGACGCGCCCCGCCCAGACCTGGGCGACACGCCGCCGGGCGGCGCTGCGGGCGGCCGCCGCGGGCGAGCCCTTCCGGCCGTCGGCGACGGCGGCGGGAGCGGTGGACGTCGTGCTCATGCCTTGCCTCCTGCGGTGCTCGCGTAGGCGCGCTCCACCTCTTCGCGCAGCGTGTCCCAGATCTGGTGCTGGAGTTCGATGAACCGGGGCTGGAAGCGGATCTCCTGGACGGAGCCGCGGGGGCGCGGCAGGTCGATGTCGAAGACCTGCTTGACCGAGCCGGGGCTGGACGTCATGACGACCACCCGGTCGGCCAGCGCCACGGCCTCGTCGAGGTCGTGGGTGATGAAGATGACGGAGGGACGGATCTGCTCCCACAGATCCAGCAGCTCGGTCGACATGATCGCCTTGGTCTGCACGTCCAGGGCGCCGAACGGCTCGTCCATGATCAGGATCTTGGGTTCGTTGATCAGTGCCGCGGCCATCGCGACGCGCTTGCGCATGCCGCCGGACAGCTGGTGCGGATAGCGGTCCTCGAACCCGGCGAGACCGACCCTGCGCAGCCAGTCGCGCGCCTGGGCGAGCGCCTTCTGCTTGGGCACACCGCGGAAGACGGGGCCCATCAGCACGTTGCCGAGCACGGTCTTCCAGGGCAGCAGCGCGTCGGCCTGGAACATGAAGCTGACGCCGTCGGTGATGCCGTCCACCTCGCGGCCGCCGACCTTGACCGAGCCCTCGCTGGGCCGGTCGAGCCCGGACACCATGCCCAGTGTCGTGGACTTGCCGCAGCCGGTGGGCCCCACCACGGCGCAGAACTGTCCCGGCTCCACGGTGAACGACACACCTTGCAGCGCCGTGAACACCTCACCGGCAGGAGTCAGGAACCGCTTGGTGAGCCCGGAGATCTCGATACGTGCGTCGGCACGCTCTGTCGCACCGGAGACCGGGCTGGTCGCGACATCGTTGCGCGAAGCCATGGGCCGTCTCCTTCCCTTTCTCGAAAGTGCCTCGAAGTTCCTCTGCTCGGAGTTCCCGGGGGTCGCCGGGGAGGCCCTGGGGAGGCCCCGCAGGTCCCTCGCAGGTCGAGGCCAGGCAGACGCTAGAGGCCGCCGTTCGTTACGTCGCCGTTTCCGAGGTAACCCGCGAAAGCCGCGTAATCCCGACTTCTGCTCGTTCTGCTCACGGGACGGGGGGTAGGCAGCGTTCCGGCCATCGGGCACAATCGCGCCACCACGGGTTACGGCGCAGGGGCCGGCCCGGCACGACGCACGCCGGAGCGAAGAGGCAGTTGTGGCGCCCATTTCTCGGGAGCATTGCCCCTAGGAGGTGAGGGCCGGTGATCCGGACCCTGGTGGTGGACGACGACTTCCGGGTCGGCCGGATCCACAGCAGCTACGTACGCCGGGTCGAGGGCTTCGAGGTGGTCGGCGAGGCGGCGACGGTGGCGGAGGCCCTGGCGGCGGTACGCACGCTCCACCCCGACCTGCTCCTGCTGGACGTCTTCCTGCCCGACGGCAGCGGACTCGACATCCTGCGGCAGCTCAGCCAGAACCATGCCGCGTCCCGCCCCGACGCCCTCATGATCACCGCCGACCACGACATATCCTCCGTCCGTGCCGCGATGAAGCTCGGCGCCGTCGGCTACCTGGTGAAGCCGTTCGGCTCCGCCGACCTCACCGAACGGCTCGGCGCCTATCGCCGGCTCCACGACCGCGTGGCCGCGCTCGGCCAGGCGGCCGCCGCCGACCAGTCCGACGTGGACGCGCTGTTCAGCGCCGCCCACCCACCCGCGGTCCCCCGGTCCCCGGCCAAGGGCCACTCCGCGCCCACGCTCACCGCGATCCACCGGGTCCTGCGCACCGCCGGCACCGCCCTGTCCTCCGCCGAGACCGCCGAGCAGATCGGCGTCTCCCGCGCCACGGCGCAGCGGTACCTGTCGTACCTGGTCAAGGAGGGCACGGTCCTCCTGGAACTCCGCTACGGCACCGCCGGCCGCCCCGAGCACCGCTATCGCACGGCCCGCTGACCGGCGGCCCTGCCCGGCCCGTTCGCCGGCGCCACGGCGGGATATTCCGTCCGGTCCGGGCGGCCGCGGGCGTAGGGTGCGCGATCATGGAGCATCGTCAACTCGGCCGTAGTGGCCTGAAGATCAGCGAAGTCACCTACGGAAACTGGCTCACCCACGGCGAGACCGTCGCCGAGGACAACGCACTGGCCTGCGTGCGGGCCGCCCTCGGCGCGGGAGTCACCACCTTCGACACCGCCGACGTCTACGCCCTCGGCGCCGCCGAGGAGCTGCTCGGCAAGGCGGTGGCCGGCATGCGCCGCTCCTCGCTGGAGATAGCCACCAAGGTCTGTCTGCCCACCGGGGACGGCCCGAACGACCGCGGCCTGTCGCGCAAGCACATCATGGAGTCCTGTCACGCCTCGCTGCGGCGCCTCGGCACGGACTACGTCGACCTCTACCAGGCGCACCGCTTCGACGACGAGGTGCCGCTGGAGGAGACCCTGGTCGCGTTCGACGACCTGGTCCGCCAGGGCAAGGTCCTGTATCTCGGCGTCTCCGAGTGGACCGCGCCGCAGATCGCCTCCGCGCTGGAGCTGGCCGACCAGCTGGGGCTGCGCAGCCGGATCGTCTCCAACCAGCCCCAGTACAACATGCTGTGGCGGGTCATCGAGCCCGAGGTCCTCCCCCTGTGCCGGCGCGAGGGCATCGGCCAGTTCGTCTTCCAGCCGCTCGCCCAGGGCGTCCTCACCGGCAAGTACCACCCCGGCGAGCAGCCGCCGTCCGGCTCCCGGGCCACGGTCGGCGGGCGGGCGCCGCGCTTCATCAACCGCGTCCTCGGCCCGGAGCTGCTCACCCGCGTCCAGGGCCTGCGCCCGCTCGCCGAGCAGGCGGGGCTGACGATGGCGCAGCTGGCGGTCGCCTGGACCCTCAATCAGGAGGGCGTCTCCTCCGCGATCATCGGCGCCACTCGTCCCGAGCAGGTCACGGAGAACGCCGCGGCGGCGGGCGTCAGGCTCGACGCGGAGCTGCTGGCGGCGGTGGACGAGGTCCTCGGCGCCCTGGTGGACCGCGACCCGTCGAAGACGGCCCGGCTGATGGACGTCGACCCGGCCTGGCAGGGTTAGCCCGCCGGCCGCGGGTCCCCTCCCCTTCACTCGGCCCGAGCCGTGGCGGCTACCGTCCGGTGCGCACGCCGGGGAACCCCGTGGGCAGCGCGTCGAGTTCGTCTCCGGGGGCCGCGGCGACCCACGCGGTGCCGGCGACCGTGACCGACGGGCCGGAGCCGGGTCCGGCCGTGCGGCGGGTGAGGGGGACGCAGAGGTAGGCGTCGCCCGCCGGGACGGGGAGGCGGAGGGCCTCGGCCATGGCGCGGCCGCGCGGGTTGCCCGCGAGGAGGAGCAGGCCCTCGGCGCGCAGGGCGGCGCCGGCGAGGCGGACGACGCGCTCGCGGGCCCGCTCCCACTCGCGCTGGTCGATCAGCGGGCGCAGAGCGGTGGCGGGCACGGTGCGCAGGCGGACGCGGCGGAAGAATTCGGCGACGCGGGTCACGTCGTCGGGTTCGGCGAGGACGGCCGCCCGCACGTCGGGGGCGAGGCCGAGGAGGATGTTCTCGGGGAGGGGCGCGTCGCGGTGGAGCCAGAGGACGCGTTCGAACGCGACGCGCGACGGCCCGCCCCGTACCAGCCCCGCCGACCAGCGGGCGGAGACCTCGTCCACGTAGAGGAGCAGACGCATCAGGGGGCTCGGGAGGAGCCCGCCGAACTCCCGGTCGGGGCCGCTCAGCACCACCTCGACGCGCAGGGGAACGGCGCTGCCGGGACGGTCCCAGGTCAGCGGGCCGCTCGCGTGGCGCCCGAGGGGGAAGCCGCACTCGGCGAGCCGCCGCACCAGATCCGTCGAGATGCGGGCCACTTGCAGGATGCTCAGGTCAGCCGGATCGAATCGGCCCGTGCCGAGCTTGGCCAGCGCCGTGTCGACGGCGTCGCGAAGCGTCCGGGCGAGGATCTCCCCCCGCGGATCCAGCTCGTTGAACACCCGGGCGAGGTCCATGAGTTCGCTGTCCCAGGCACTGAGGTCCACCTGTGGCGTGAGGATCACGCACACCATCGTGCCCGCCTCGGTGCGCACTTCCCGCGGCGTGAGACGGAGGGCGAGCGCGGCGTCCGTCGTCTCGTGGGACAGCGTGTCGTACGCCTCCGGGGAGACGCAGAGGGTGGTGTCGTCGGGGTAGTTGCGCGACAGCCGGACGAAGTCCTCGAACCGCAGCATGGTCCGCGTGTACTCGGCGGCGGCGTCGGCGACCGGCGGACCCACGACGGGCCCGCGGTGGACCGCCATCCGCACGGCGGGGAGCCGGTCGACCAGTTCCCGGAGGAGCGGGGCGGGTGGGACGTCGCCGTCGACGAGGAGGAGCGCGCAGTCCTCCAGCACGTGCGCCACGAAGCGGTGCCGCCCCACGGAGTCCGGTTCCGCGAGCACGGCCACCGCCTCCGAGGCGAGCCGGGTTGGGGTACTCGTGCCCCGCAGCGCGATGACGGTCCTGGTGGGATCGGTGGGGGTCCGCAGCAGCCGCTCGGCCTCCTGCCGGTATTCCGCGTCCGTCACGGGGTCGAGCAGCTCGAGCGCTCGGCGCAGGAAGGGCTCGGCCTCGTCGCCGCGGCCGGACCGGAACAGGGTGGCGGCGGCCCGGACGGACACCCTGCCCTCCTCCGCGCGCAGCCCACGGCGTCGGTAGTGGTCACTCAACTGCGTTTGCGCGGAGCAGAGTTCCTGGTCGCTGCCGAGTCCGGCCAGGGTGCGTTCGAGGATCAGCAGGGCCTGACCGGTCTCGTCGGAGTCGTCGGCGCCGAGATACCGCAGCGCTTCCCAGGCCCGGTCGGCCGCCTCCCGTCTGCCCTCCTCCGCCTGGAGGGTGAGCGTGATCCCGGCGAGCAGCAGGGCGGTGAAGCCGTAGGTCGCCCGGTCCGCCTCCAGGCGGTCATGGCCGACGCGGTGCAGGGTCTCCATGGCCTCGTAGGACCGCCCCAGGGCATGGTCGACCCGCGCCTGGGCGAGTGCGGCCCGCCCCCGGGCATGACCGACGTACGCCGCGCTGATCCCGGTCCAGCGCCGTGTGGCCTCCTCGAAGGCCGGCCGGTACAGGGGTTCCACGGCCACGTCCGTGAGCAGCAGCAGCGTGTCCGCGGTCACGCGCGGGAACTCCAGCGCGTTGCGCACCCACACCTCGGGGCAGGGCGCCGGCTCGGGGACGATGTGGAGGGACGCGGGCAGGGTGCTGCGGGGGTGCCGGTCCTCGTGGAGGGCCGCGGCGGCGGCGCTGTGGAAGCGGCTGATCCGCGCTCGGGCGACCTCCCGCCGTGCGTCGAAGCCCGAGGTGGTTCGCACCTCGTCGTGGACTGCGACCGGGAACGTGTACCGGCCGGCTCCGGACCGGTCCAGGAGCCCGTCGCGTACGAGGGTGTCGAGGCGTGCGGCGGCGGCGGGCAGCGACCGGTCGAGGACGGCCGCGGCCTCCTCCAGGGTGAACTCCGAGGCGGACGCCTCCGCGAGCCGGACGAGGGTGGTGGCGCGGCCCTCGGACAGCTCGTCGAGCCAGTGCCGCACCGTCCAGTACGGGTGCTGGGCATCGGCCGACGCCGCCCCGGCGACGATCCGGGCCGCCTTGGCGGAGATCACGGGGTCGGGCGAGGCGAGGGCGCCGCCCAGGATCCGCAGGGTGAGCGGGTACCAGCGGCCGCGCTCCACCGCCTCCGCCCGGGGCCCGCCGGAGGCGGCGAGGAGCCGGGCCGCGTCCCGGCCGGAGAGGGGCGGCAGGTCCATCACCAGGTGCTTCAGGAACTCATCCTCGTCCCGCAGCGTGGCGATGACGGCGCTGCCCTCCGGAGGCTCGGCCGCGAGGGCCAGGGCACCCGCGTCCGTCCCCACGTCGTCCATGACGAGGAGTACGCGGCGCCCGCGCAGGGCCCGGCGCAGGATCTCCGTCAGTGCTTCCGGCCGCACGGTCCCGCCGGCGAAGTCCTCCCTCGGGGCGCCCATGTCGTGCAGGAGCCGGTCGAGGGCCGCCTCGGGCGGCACCGGACGGAGGGTGGAGCCGCGGAGCGGCACGAAGAACACGCCGTCGGGGAAGTGCTCGCGCACCCGGTGGGCGACGTGCAGCGCGAAGGCGGTCCGCCCGGCGCCCGGGATGTTCCCCGCGGTGACCTGGACGGCCCGTACGCGACCGGAGCGGAGTCCCTCGACCAGCGGGTCCGCGAGCCGCGCACGGCCCACGAAGGGCTCCGGCGCCGGCGGCAGCCCCGGCTCCTCCGCTGCCTCCCCGGGGGAGTCCGCAGGCTCCGGCTCCGCCAGCCCCAGCAGTTCGAGCGTGCGCCGTGACGCCCGCGCGAACGCCTCCCGCTCCGCCGCCAGGTCGTGCGGACCGTTCGTGTCGTACGCGACCGAGGGCAGCCGGGTCCGGCTCGTGCCGCGGTCGGCGATGTGCTGGTCGAGGGCCTGGTGCAGGGCCCACACCTCGTGGGCGGGGAGGTGCTCGCGCAGCACCTCCCGGGCGCCGGCGGGCAGCGCCAGTTCGACCGTTCCGCCGCGGTCCTGCGTGACCTCGAAGACTCCGCTGGTGACGACCTCGGCGACGTCCGCGATCTGTGCCTCCGGCACCAGTTTCTCCCGCACCAGGTGCAGCAGCCGCAGGCTGAACCGGTCGAAGGGTGCGCAGAGCACGGCGAGCCGGGCCGCGCGCGGGGAGGCGGTACGGAGAAAACGGCGGGCGAGTTCGGCGGCCGGGAGCGGGACCGTCGGCGGCCGGGCGGGGCCGGCGGTGGTGCGGCCGGTGGGCGGGACGAGGACGGCGGTGCAGCCCTCCGGGTCGCCGCGCATGAGGGTGCGGGACCAGCGGCCGAGGGAGTGCGGGGTGAGGGAGAGGACCGGGACGGGCAGCCAGTTCCCTTCCTCGGGCCGCTCGGTCTGGCCGAGGAGGCCGGGCGGCTCCACGGGCACGCGGCTGCGCGGGCTGCCCGGGGCGGCCGGAGTGAAGCGGGTGGTGGGGAGGTTCAGGCCGCCGCGCCGCCAGAGCTTGGTGGGCAGCGGGTTGAGTACGGCGGTGGGGTGGGCGCCGGCCCAGGCGCGCAGCAGGTGCCAGACGTCGGGGCGGCGCCAGGCGTCGGCCATGCAGTCGGAGACCACGACGACCAGGCGCCGCCCGTCGGCGGAGCGCAGCGCGCCGGGGGCGCGGGGCGCGCCGTGTGCGTCGAAGGTGAGGTCGGCGACCTGGAGGGTGCGGAAGGCGCCGAGCCGGTCCAGGACGGTGGTGAACTCGGCGACGGTCTCGCCCCAGACGCGCATGCCGGGCGAGCGGTCGACGACGAGGACGAGGTCGAACCAGCGCTCGGGCGCGGCCTTGAACACCGGGATCAGTTCGCCGCTGCGGGCGTAGCCGTCGACGGTGGCGTCGATGTCGAGTTCGCCGTGCCGGCCCTGTGGCCAGCGCCGTTTCCACGGGCGCAGGGCGCGGGTGAGTTCCAGGGCGCGGGGCAGTCCGGCGGCGTGGGGCGCTGCGACAGCGCGGCCGCGGACGGGAGTGGCGCTGCCGGGGAGGCGTTCGTGGAGGGGGCGGGCGGCGGGGCCGGGACGCCGGGTTTCGTCGGGGCCGGGTGCGCGGTCCGGGGTGCTGTGGGAGTCGGTGGCGGGCGGCGTCTCCGGCTCGCGGGACCGGTCCCGGTCGGCCGGCCGGGGCGGCTGCGCCGCGGACCGGGTCCGGGCTCCGTCCCGTACCGCCTCGTCCGGTGCGTCCGCCCGGTGGGCGGCCAGCCACAGCGCCTCCGCCAGTGCGGTGCCGTCCAGTTCGGGGACGGCGGCGCGCAGGGCGGAGAGCAGCCGGGGCAGTGGGTCAGGCATGCGAGAGCTCGCGCAGGATGAGGTCCTCGACGGCCTGCCGTCGGGCCTCGTCGGGGGCGTCGGTGCCGGCCAGGAGGTGGACGGCGTTGAGGAGCTGGTCGACGGCGAGGCTCTCGCCCGCGCCGAGGCGCTCCAGGAAGGCGGTGACGAGCCGGTCGGCCGCCGGGGTGGCGGCGGTGCCCGCGCCCATGTGGGCCTCGACGATCCTGAGGAGGGTCTCGGGGGTGGGCAGCGGCATGGTGAAGCGGACGCAGCGGCGCAGGAAGGCGGCGGGGAAGTCTCGTTCGCCGTTGCTGGTCATGACGATGAACGGGAACTCGGTGCACTGCACCCGGCCGCGCCGGATCTCGTGGTGCCGGTCGCCCTGCCATTCGCGTACGGCGACGACGTCCGTGCCGTAGCGGGCGAGTTCGGGGATCTCGAACTCGCCGCGTTCGAGGACGTCGAGGAGGTCGCTGGGCAGGTCGAGGTCGCTCTTGTCGATCTCGTCGACGAGCAGGGCGCGGGGCCGGTCGGTGGGCAGCAGGGCGGTGCCGAGCGGGCCCATCCGCAGGAAGGGCGCGATGTCGTCGGGGGCGGAGGGACCGCCGTCGGTGCCCTGGAGGCGCTGGGCGTGGATGCGGCCGAGGGCGTCGTAGCGGTAGAGGGCGTCGGCGAGGCTGCTGCGGGAGGTGATGTGCCAGCGCAGCACGGTGCCGAGGTCGAGTTCGGCCGCGACCTGCTCGATGACGGTGGACTTGCCGGAGCCGGCCGGCCCGGTGACGAGCAGCGGACGGCGCAGCGCGAGCGCGGCGTTGACGGCCTCGACCAGGCCGCGCGGCGGCACGAACTGCTCGTGCAGGGAGCGGCGCGGGAACTCGCGCCAGGGCGGCGCCGGGGGCAGTGCGACGCGCTCCTCCGGCCGGGCGGGCGGGGTGCCGTGGCCGGCGTAGTAGGGCTGCCAGGTCATGCGGGTGACTCCCCCTCGTCGTGGGCCGGGTACCGCCCGGCCGGGTGTTCGCTGTCGAACCAGGCGCAGAAGTCCAGCCACTCCGCTCCGTCCCAGACGGTACGGAGCCGGGCGAGATGACGCAGCCCGTTTGCGGAGCGTCCCTTGTGCCGGTAGGCGCGGCAGAACTCGGCGGGCAGCAGGTGCCAGTGGGTGTCGACGGACCGCCGTACGGGTTCGGGCACGGACCCCTCGGCCGCGTCCCCGGCCGTTTCGCCGGCCGGCCCGCGCGTCGTCCCGTCCGGCGTCCCGTGCGTCATCGCGTGCGTCGTCCCGTCCGGCGCCCGGTCCGGCGCCCCGTCGCTCGGCGCGTCGTCCGGCCACAGCACGATCGGCGAGGAGGCGAGCAGCGTCTCCATCAGGTCGCCGAGCCGGGCGGGCCGGTGGGCGAGGGCGACGGCGCGGGTGCGTGGTTCGCTCATGAGCCGCTCGCGCAGTTCGGGTACCCGGCGGGTGTCGGCCTCGCCGAGCCAGTCGACGCGGTCGCCGTCGGCGCTGTCCTCGATGGCCTTGAGGGTGTCTCGGGCCTGGTCGTTGATCCACCACAGGTGCTCGGGTGGCTGGATCCGGTCGCTCCAGCGCAGCACCACGTCGTAGCGGGTGCCGATGCGCATGCCGAAGTCGGTCTCCTCGGGCTTCCAGTCGGCGAGCAGCGGGGCGGGCGCGGCGATCTCCACCCGGCGCAGCGGCGTGCCGAGGGCGCGGGCGAGCGGCGTGGCCCAGCGGAGCACGCCGACGAGCGCCCGTTCGGTGCCGGCGCGGTCCTGCGTGGCGCAGGGGAACTCCTCGTGGTGGCGGACCGTGCCGCCGTCGAGGAGCCAGACGGCGAGCGATTCGGGCCATTCGTCGCCGACGGCCGCGTGCAGGCTGACGACGAGCCGCAGGCGCATCTCCTCGGTGCGCTCGGCGAGCCGCGCGAAGGCGTCGTTGAGGTCGATGACGGCGCCGGTGTCCTTGGCCCAGGCACGCAGGGCGGGGTGCTGCGGGTCGACGCCGGTGGTGCGGGCGAGCCCGGCGAGGAAGCCGGCGGCGGGGGCGGTGCGGCTGCCGCCGGCGAGCGGGGCGCGCAGCAGGAGGTGCTCGACGGTGTCGCGGAGGAGTTCCGTGCCGGTGGAGCCGGGCAGCGGGGTGAGCGGGTCGGCGCCGGTGGCGGCGAGGGTGCGGCGCAGCAGGGTGCTGGTGAGGTCGGCGCCGGGCCAGGCGGTGAGCAGGGCGAGGGTGCGGGCGGCGTCTTGCAGGGCGTCGAGGACCCCTTGGGCCCATCGGCGTTCGGGGGCGGGCAGGGTCGTGAGCCGGGCGCGCAGGGCGGTCAGGTCGCGGGGGTGGGCGGGGCCGTCGGCGGCCGCCGGGTCCCCGCCCAGCGGGGTGAGCGCCTGGCGGAGGGCGGCGCGGCCGACGGGGCCGAGCGGGGAGCCGGCGCAGGCGACGGTGTGCCGGGCGTTGCGGGCGAGCCAGAGCGGGCCGGCGGCGAACTGGGCGCCGTCGTAGTCGACGTGCTGGATCGCCTGGCCGACGGCGCCGCCGTCCTCGCGTACGGCCCGGGCCACGGACGCGCCGGTGAGGGTCTCGCCGGCCTCGGCGACGCCCGCGTGCAGCACCTTGACCAGGGTGGTGCTGAAGCGGAGGTCGTACGCCTCCTCGTCGGCGGCGGCGCCCATGAGCAGGGTGAGCCGGGTGTCGCCGCGGCGGATGCCGCCGGCGAGCGAGGACAGGTCGGGGGTGGCGTGGCCGGCGTGGCAGGTGTCGACGAGGGCGACGAGGCCGTCGAGGCCGGTGGTGTCGAGCAGTCCGCCGAGCAGGGCGCCGACGTTGACCGCGCTCAGCGGGTCCTCGGCGCGCGAGTCGCCGGCCATGAAGTACAGCTGGGTGCCGGCGGCCATGCCGTGGCCGAGGAAGGCGAGCACGAGCACGGCACCGGCCCCGGCGGCCGCCCGGCCCGCCTCCCGTACCGCGTGTTCGATCTCCGTACGGGTGAGGCCGGCGCCGGACAGGAGGGTGCGGCCGCCGTGCGCCGGGTCCTTCTCGCAGGCGCCGGCCCAAGGGGTGGTGAGGGTGTCGTGCAGGGCGTGCGCGGCCGGTTCGAGCGCGTCGAGCAGGCCGAGTTCGGGGCACTGGGCCCCGATCACGAGCACATGGCGCCGTTCGCTCATCGCTCCGCGAGGGTGGTGAGCGCCTCGACGAGGGGTCCGGCGACGGCCGGCTGGGCCAGGTACGTGGCGGCCGGGTGCACCCAGGCGCCGTCGGAGTCGACGCGGCGACTGTGCGGCGCGACGGCGTCGGCGTTGGGCCGGGTGAACTCCTCCAGGACGGGGCGGGCGGCGACGAGGTCGTCGCGGTCCCAGAAGTTGAGCCAGCGGCGGACGGTGGCGGGGGTGGCGAGGGGGTGCGGGCGGACCCGGGGGTGGACGGCGCCGCGGATGCCGAGCGGCGAGCCGAGGGTGACGAACAGGGCGACGTCGGCGGGGTGTTCGTGCAGGGTCTCCAGGGCGACGACGGTGCCGAGGGAGTGGGCGACGACGATGTTGGGGCCCTCGGGGTCGAGGCAGTCGGCGACCCGGGCGCGGATCCGCCGGTCGAGGGTGGTGGCGCCGTCGGACTCGGCGCGGTTGAGGTAGCGGGCGACCTGCCCGAGCATGCCGGCGGTCAGCCGGGCGCTCAGCCAGCCGCCCGTGGCGCGCAGGCCGGGGACGGCGAGCAGGCTGGTGACGGCGTTGACGACGCGCCGGGCGGGCGCGCCCGCGCCCTGCGCCCCGGAGGGCGGCGCGAGCCGGGTGCGGGCGTTGCGCAGGGCGGCCGCCTCGGCCGCCGGGAGTTCGAGGCCGGGGTCGGCGAGGCGTTCGTCGACGGCCTCCATGAGGAGGGCGGCGAGGAGTTCGTCGTCCTCGTGGTCCTGGGTTCCGGTGGCTCCGCCCTGGGCTCCCGCCGTACGGAACAGGTCGCCGTAGTAGGCGAAGCGGGCGTCCGCCGCCCAGCCGCCGGTGAGCGCCGAGACGTGCGCGGAGTGTCCGGCGGCCCCGGCGCCGGTGGCGACGGCGCGCAGCCATTCGTCCAGCTCGGCGGCGGGGTCGCGGGGACCTCCGATGCCATGGACGAAGACCAGGCGAGGCTTCACTGCTCCCCCTCCGACGCGGTGGTCCCGGTGGTCCCGGTGTTGGTCCCGGTGATCCTTACGGGTGGGGTGGCGCGGGAGCAAGCCGCGGGCGGAGGACCGTCGGGTCTCGGCCAACTCCGCCCGGCGGCTTGGCGGGATGTGACGGGTCAGCGGTCGCTCTCGCGCACCAGGGCGTCGATCGTGGCGAGGGCGTCGTGGGCCGCGTACTCCTTGGCGAGCGCGGTGGCGCGTTCGCGGTACGAGGGCGAGTCGAGGACGGTGTCCACGGCCGCGCGCAGGGCCTCGTCGGAGGGGGCGGCGGTGCGCAGGTTGACGCCGGTGCCGGTCCACTCGACGCGGGCGGCGACCTCCGGCTTGTCCTCCGTGTCGCCGCCGAGGACGAGCGGCACGCCGTGGCCGAGGGCGGCCTGGGTGCCGCCGTAGCCGCCGTTGGTGACCAGCACGTCGGCGAGCGGGAGCAGCGCGGAGAAGGGGACGAATCCGGCCACGATCGCGTTGCCGGGGACGGCGGGCAGCGCGGCGGCGAACTGGTCGGCGGCGTCCGGGCGGCCGGTGGCGGCCACGACGAGGACGTCGGGGCGGTCGGCGAGGACCCGGACGGTGGGGATGACCAGGCGGGCCAGGTCGGTGTTGGCGAGGGTGCCCTGGGTGGTGACGACGATCCGCCGGCCCTCCTCGCGGGCCCGCAGCAGCTCCGGCCACCAGGCGGGCTGTTCCTGCCCGGCGGCGGCCGGGATCGGGATCGCGCCCACGAAGCGCACGTTGGCGGGCATGTCGGAGCGCGCGTACTCGAACCCCTCCACCGTCAGCTGCACGAACACGTCCGCGGCCCCGATCAGGTTCCGGCCGAGCGGCCCCTGCGGCAGCGTGGCCCCGGCGGCGGCGAAGCAGGCCCGCAGATGGTCCACGAGCGGCTCGCGCATCTCGGCCATGCGGGCGGCGATCTCCGCGTGCTGCTCCCGCTGGGCGTCGTCGGCGGGCGGGAGCAGCCCGAGACCGTGCGGCGCGGTGTCCCGGCTCTCCACGCTCAGCGGCGTGATCCCGACGCTGAAGCCGGTGGGCCGGTGGCCCTTCTCCTCGGCGAGCGCGAGGGCGAGGCCGCCGAGGAAGAGGTTGTCGTGGATCACGGCGGTGGCCGGGAAGTCGGCGAGGACGTCCTTCAGCGCCCGGCACTGCGCGGCCGTCGGGTCGCCGAAGACATGCATGACGTCCCACATGATCTGCGCGGGCCCGGCCGGAATCGTCTCCCGCTCCGGAAACCTGGCCGAGAAGTCCCGGTCGTCGTAGTCCGCTTCCGCGGGCAGCGCCCGGAACTCCGGTCCCGCCGCCCGCACTTCCTCCGCGAACCGCGCGCCGCCGAGGAACACGACCTCGTGCCCGGCCCGCGACAGATGGCTCGCTATCCGCAGCAGCGGCGCGTGATGACCCGACACGGGCGTGGCGGCGACAAGGATCCTGGACATGCTGAAGTTCCCCCCTGTGAACGACTGTCGCGCGGCTGCGCGGGCGCCGTCGTGACGCGCCTGGTAAGCGTACGACCTGCGGAAACGGATCCCGACGGCTTTCGGGCGCGACGGCGCGTCGGCCATGTGGCAGGGGGCTGCGGGCAAGCGCGGGGGCGGAACCGGCGCGGTGCCCGCCCGGCGGCCGGAGCCGTGGGCGGGCACCGCGGAGCTCAGGTTCAGTGCCAGTACTTCATGTCCGTACCTCCTCTCCCGGTGAGCGTGGGCTGCACAGGGCTAGGCCGTGTCTTGTGGACTCGTTCGGACTCAGTGCCAGTACTTCATGTCCTGACCTCCTCCCCCGTGGCGGGGCGCAGCGTCACCTCGAAGCGGTCGAGTCCGCGGAGGGTGAGGTTGCGCCGATGATCGGGTTCCGCGACCGCCCGTGCGCCGGGGTGGTCCGTGGCCAGGGTCCCGAGGACCGATCCGGCGAGCCGGATCGCCATGGACGCGCCCAGGCAGGCGTGGGCTCCGCGGCCGAACCCGAGGTGCGGGTTCGGGGCGCGGTCGAGTCGCAGCTCGGTGGGGTGGGCGAAGCGGCGCGGGTCGTGGTTGGCCGCGCCGAGGAGGAGGGTCACGGGGTCGCCCGCCTTGATGGTGACGCCTCCGAGTTCGGTGTCGGTGACGCAGACCCGGGCGTCGGCCTGCACGGGCGCGTCGTAGCGGACGAGTTCGTCGACGGCGGTGGCCGGGCCGGCGGCCCGGAAGGCGGCCGGGGCGCCCGGGGTGGTGAGCAGGGCCGCCGCGGCGTTGCCGAGGAGACGGGAGGCCGATTCGTAGCCGGCGTGCAGGACCGCGCGCAGACTGTTGCGCAGGACGGCCGGGTCGACGCCGCTGTCGTCGGCGTGCGCGGCGACGTACGCGATGAGGCCGTGCTCCGGCGGGTCGGCGAGCCAGCCGCCGGCGTACGCGGCGAGTTCGGCGCGTGCGGCGACGGCCGGTTCGTGCTTCTCCGGCCAGAGGCCGGCGTCCATGCCGTCGACGACGGTGCGGGACATGGGCACGAACCAGTCGAGGTCGGGGGCCGGCACGCCGAGGAAGTCGGTGACGAAGCGCAGCGCGAGCGGTTCGGCGAGCTCGCCGACGAGGTCGAAGGAGGGCCGTTCGGCCAGCTCGGCGAGGGTTTCCTTGATGTGCCGGTCGAGCCGCTCGTGCAGGGCGTGCCGGTCCTGGGCGCGGAAGCCGTCGAGCAGCAGGTGCCGGATGGCGGTGTGCTCGGGCGGGTCGAGGGTCTGGACGCTCAGCAGCGGGGCGGGGATGTCCTCACCGGCCCGGCGCCAGTCGGAGGCGAAGCGGGCGGAGTCGGTGAGGACGGCGAGGCAGTCGGCGTGCCGGGTGAGGACCCAGGAGCCGAGCGGTTCGTGCCAGAGGACAGGGGCGGTTTCGCGCAACTCGGCATATGCCGGATACGGGTTCGGGAGGTGTTCGGGGAGGGCGAGCCGCAGGATCGGATCGGCGGTAGCCGCCTGTTCGAGCTGTGCCACGAAACCTCTCCCCCTGCGCAGAAAGACCCTGGTGAAGGCCGTAAATGCTTGCGGTCGAGCAGTGCAGAGCAAACGTTTCGCCGGTAGGCGGTGCCGCTCCACGGGCAATTCTCCGTGCTGATGGCCGGTGACGCTACCACGCAACTTCCGTGGCTGGTATGACTACCTGCCTCAGATCTTTCCGATCCTCACGGGGAGTAGCGGATGTCGGAGCAAGGCCAGACCATCGTCCATGACGTGCCGCTGAACGTCGCTCAACAGCCCGATCCGTACCCGTTGTTCGAGCGGATCCGGGAACACGGGGTGGTGCAGCGGGTTCGGCTGAATCCCACCCTTGAAGTCTGGATGGTCACCGGCTACGACGAGGCGGTGGCCGCGCTCACCGATCCGCGGCTGAGCAGCAGCCCGGCGGGGGTCAACGGGCTCGCCGAGGAGATGGCCCACCAGGAACGCACCAACGTCCTGATGGCGAGCATGCTGGTGGCCGACGGCTCGGACCACACGCGCCTGCGCAACCTCGTCTCGAAGGCGTTCACGGCGCGCCGGATCGAGGCGCTCGCGCCGCGGATCCAGGCGCACACGGACGCCTTCCTCGACGCTATCGCCGAGCGCGGAACGGCCGACCTGGTCGCCGAGTTCGCCCTGCCGCTGCCGATGGCCGTGCTCAGCGAGCTCATCGGCATCCCGGCCGAGGGGCAGCCCGATTTCGCCAAGCTCGCGGTCGGCCTCATCATGCCGCCCAACACTCCGGAGCGGCTGGCCAAGGGCGCCCGGGCCCGCGCGGAACTCACCGAGTTCTACGAGCCGTTGATCGCGCTGCGGAAGAAGGAGCCGCGTGACGACCTGCTGAGCGCGCTGTGCGCGGCGCAGGCCGAGGAGCGGATCAGCGACCGCGAACTGACCGCAATGGCCATCCTGCTGACCCTCGCCGGGCACGAGACCACGGCGAGCCTGATAGCCAACGGCGTGCACGCCCTGCTGCGCCACCCCGACCAGTTCGCGGCCCTGCGCGACGACCCGTCGCTGCTGCCGAACGCGATCGAGGAGCTGCTGCGGTACGAGGGGCCGGTCAGCCGTGGCGTCGCCCGCTTCACCGTGGACCCGTACGAGATCGGCGGCGTCACCATCCCGGCCGGCGAGATGATCATCATCGGGCTCGCGGCCGCCAACCGCGATCCGCACCGCTTCGACCGCCCCGACCTGCTCGACGTGGCCCGCCGCGAGATGCCGCAGCAGCTCGCCTTCGGCCACGGCATGCACTTCTGCCTCGGCGCGCCGCTGGCCCGCGCGGAGGCCCGGATCGCGTTCGGCACGCTGCTGCGCCGCTTCCCCGACCTGCGGCTCACCGACCCGGACGAGGACCTGACGCGCCGCGAGGGCATCCTGCGCGGGATGGCGACGCTGCCGGTCAGCTTCACTCCGGTGCCCGTGAGCGGGCGCGCGTGAGCCGGGCGCGCGTGAGCGGGGCGCGGGGCGCGAGCGCGGAGCCCGCGGCAGGCGGGTACGGGCCCGGCGGGGACGCGACGGACGCCGGCGTGGCGCGAGGCCCGAGTGGCACCCATACCGCGGCGTTCGACGCCATCGCCCCCACGTACGACGCCTCGCGCGGCGGCACCGCGCGGGCGGCGGTCTTCGCGGAACAGCTGGCGCCGCTGCTCGACCCGGCCGAGCCGGTGCTCGACATCGGCGTCGGCACCGGCATCGTGGCGGCCGAACTGACCGCCCGCGGCCACCGGGTGTGCGGCGTCGACCTGTCCCCCGGGATGCTGGCCCACGCCCGCGAACGGCTCGGCGCGCGGGTGGCGGTCGGTGACGCGACCCGGCTCCCCGTCCGTACCGCCTCGGTCGGCCAGGCCGTGTCCACCTGGCTGCTGCACGCCGGACCCGACCCGCGCGCCGTCTTCACGGAGGTGGCACGGGTGCTGCGGCCCGGCGGCCGCTATCTGGTCGTCCCGGCCCGTGGCATGCGGCCCGGAGACGACATCGGCCGGATCGTGAGCGACCTGGAGGACCGGCTCGATCCCGACGGCACCCGCCGCGACGACCCCGAGCACCTCGCACTCGTCGCCGGCGCGCGCGGCCTGCGCTACGAGGGCACCGCGAGCGAGCGGCCCACCGTCTTCCGCGTCTCCCCGGAGGCGATGGCCCGCTCCATCGAGGGCGGAAGGCTCTTCACCGGCGCGTGGCAGGTGCGCGAGGAGGACCTGCCCCTCGTCGCGGAGGCGTGCGCCCGGCTGCGCGCCCTGCCGGACCCGGAGCTCCCCCGGGTGCGCGAGATGGCGGACTTCGTGATGCTCTTCCGCCGGGCGGGCCGCACGGCCTGAGGGCCCGCCGTGACCGCCGCGCCGGCTGTTCGTACGGGACGGCCCCGGGCGCGCAGGCTCCCGGGGCCGTCACGTCCGCTCTACTGGCCGAACTTCAGCGCCGCCGCGTACGCCTCGTCCGGGTCGAGGCGGCGGAGTTCCTCGGCGATCAGCTCGGCCGTCGTGCGCACCTTGAGGGCCATCACGCGGCTCGGCTGGCCCGGGATGGCGAGGTGGGCGACCGGACCCTCCGGGCGGTCGATGACGATCTCGCCGTCCGGCGTGCCCATGCGGACGGCGGTGACCACGGGGCCGTCCGTCGTGACCCGCTCCACGGGCACGTTCAGCCGCTCGCCGAACCAGCGGGCGAGCAGCTCGGCGCTGGGGTTCTCCGCCTCGCTCTCGACGGCGGCCGACGTCACCGTCGCACGGGCCTGGTCGAGGGCGGCGGCGAGCAGCGAGCGCCACGGGGTGAGCCGCGTCCAGGCGAGGTCGGTGTCACCGGGCGCGTAGGAGGCGGCCCGCTCGGCGAGGGCGCCGATCGGGTCGGCGACGGCGTACGCGTCGGTGATACGGCGCTGGGCGAGCGAGCCGAGCGGGTCCTGGGCCGGCACCTCGGGGGCGTCGACCGGCCACCAGACGACCACGGGCGCGTCCGGCAGCAGCAGCGGCAGCACGACGGAGTCGGCGCGGTCGTTCACGTCGCCGTGCAGGCGGAGCAGCACGGTCTCGCCGGCACCCGCGTCCGTGCCGACGCGGACCTCGGCGTCGAGCCGGGTGATGTTGCGCTCGCGCGGGGCGCGGGCGTGCCGCTTGATGACGACGAGGGTGCGGGAGGGGTGCTCGCGGGACGCCTCGTTGGCCGCCTTCACGGAGTCGTAGGCGTTCTCCTCGTCGGTGACGATGACGAGGGTGAGGACCATGCCGACGGCGGGGGTGCCGACGGCTCGGCGGGCCTCCAGGATCGCCTTGTTGATCTTGCTGGAGCTGGTGTCCGTCAGATCGATCTTCATGACCGGTACCGGTCCCTTTCCTCGTGGCGTGCCCGCACTGGTCCTAGCGCCGGATCGGCTCCGGATCTTCCCGCGCCAGTATTCAGGATCCAATGCGTTGGATCCGATGTCCGGGATCCCGGATCCAGGACATCGGATCCGGGAGGTGTGATCCGGAATATCGGATCCTGCATTCTGGATCCAACTGCCGCTGCGCCGCTCAGGACTCCCCGCCCGGGCCCACCGCGAGCACCAGCTTCCCTCGCGTGTGCCCGCCCGCGTTCAGGCGCCATGCCTCGGCCGCCTCGCGCAGCGGCAGCACCTTGTCCACGAAGACGGTGAGCTTGCCCTCGTCGGCGAGGGCGGCGAGCGTCACCAGGCCGGGGGCGTCGGGCCGTACCCATACGTAGTGCCCGCCGACGGCCGCGGCCCGGTGGTCGGCGACGGAGGCGAGGCGGGCCGGGGAGCGCAGCAGCTCCACGGAGACGTCGACCGACTCGCCGCCGACGAAGTCGAGGGCGGCGTCGACGCCGTCGGGGGCGAGGGCGCGGACGCGGTCGGCGAGGCCCGGTCCGTAGGCGACGGGCTCGGCTCCCAGGCCGCGCAGGAAGTCGTGGTTGGCCGGGCCGGCGGTGCCGATGACCCGGGCGCCACGGGCGACGAGGATCTGGGTGGCGAGGGAGCCGACTCCGCCTGCGGCGGCGTGCACGAGCACAGTGTCACCGGTGGTGGCCCCGACCCGGTCGGCCGCCTGCAGGGCGGTGAGTCCGGCGAGCGGCAGGCCCGCGGTCTGCGCCCAGCTCAGGGCGCGGGGCTTGCGGGCGAGCATCCGGACGGGGACGGCGACCTGCTCCGCGTACCCGCCGAACTCGGCGCTGTCCTTGCGGATGTAGCCGAACACCTCGTCGCCGGGCGCGAATTCGGACGAGTCGAGGCCGTTGCCGGCGACGACGCCGGCGATGTCCCAGCCGGGGACCAGCGGGAAGTGCACGACCATGATGGGGTCGAGCCCGCCGGCCGCCATCTTCCAGTCGACGGGGTTGATGCCGGCGGCTTCGACCCGGACCAGGACCTCGCCGGGGGCGACCTTGGGGTCGGGCAGCTCCATGAGGGTGAGGGCCTCGGGGCCGCCGTACTGAGGCATGGCCATCGCCCGCATGGCGTCAGTCCTCCGTCTCGCGGCCGCTGGTGTGCTCGGGCTCCGGCTCCTCGGGGGCGGACCGGGCGGCGTCGGCGGACGGCGCGGGCTCGGGCGTGGCGATGGCCTCCGCCCGGCGCCCGACGACCGCCGCGACGGCGAGCGCCGTGCCGATGAAGGCGGTGGCGACCACCCAGGGCCGGTCGAGGACGTGGCCGGTGGCGTGGTCGAGGGAGAGGCGGCCGGCGCCGGCGATGCCGATGGCGGCGGCGGTGAAGCCGAGGAAGGCGGGGTACTCGAAGCCGCCCTCCATGGCGAAGAAGCCGGACGGGGCGTGCACGGCGACCGCGCCCGCCATGGCGCCCGCGGCGGCGGCGCCGG
>NZ_JBSGBF010000023.1:0-92214 GCF_053601115.1 Streptomyces sp. NPDC004788 | reverse complement strand
GCATCCGCCGCGGCGAAACCCGCTGCCGCCTCGACCGCGCGGCCTACCGGCGGCGCAACGTCGTCGAACGCTGCTTCAGCCGGCTCAAACAGAACAGAGCCCTGGCCACCCGCTACGACAAACGAGCCCGGCACTACCAAGCCATGGTCACCCTCGCCTGCCTCCAACTCTGGCTCCCATGACTTTCCGGACAGGCCCTAGTAGGTGGAGTACGTGTTGTACGCGTCGCCGACCCACTGGGCGAAGTACGGCGAGCGCATCTCGGTCGGGCTGGTCGCGCTGTCGACGTTGCTGTTCACGCCGTTGACCCAGCCGCTGTAGTACACGTTGTCGTCCTTGCCGTAGATCCAGGGACCACCGCTCGATCCGCCGGTCATGTTGCAGGGCATCTTGATCTGGTCGGTGATCCAGAAGCTGCGCTGCGAGGTGGTGGCGGCGCAGTAGTACTGCCACTGCCCGTCGAACGGCGGGGCCTGCGGGTAGCCCATGGACGTCATGTAGCGGTCCTTGGGGTAGTTCCACTGCACGCCCAGGCCGCCGACGTTGTTGACGAGCTCGCCGCTGCCGTTCGGCCAGGTGATGACGATGCCGAGGTCGTAGCCGAAGTTGCCGCTCTGGGTCCAGCCGTTGAAGGCGACGAGCGTCTTGGCCCACCAGGTGCCGTAGGGGCGGCTGCCGTGGTCGTAGTACGGCACGAACTGCCAGTTGGTGTTCCAGGACTTGCCCGGGCCGCCGTGGACGCAGTGCCCGGCGGTGAACACCATGTTCTTGTTGATGCTGTTGACGGCCGAGCCGGAGCAGACGTAGTCGAGGCCGTCCGAGCCGGTGAAGAACACCTTGCCGACGACCTGGGTCGCCGTGACGCTGATCCTGATGCCGCCGGGCGCGGGCGCGTGACCCTCGACGGGGTTCGAGCCGGTGGTCGCGGGCCCGGTCGGCTGCTGCGGCGCCTGCGGGACGGCCGGGACGCCCTTGGGCGCGCGGTAGGTCATGTCGAGCGGCTTGGCGTGGGCCATCCGCTCGGGCGTCC
Organism: Streptomyces sp. NPDC004788; assembly: GCF_053601115.1. Lineage (NCBI taxonomy): Bacteria > Bacillati > Actinomycetota > Actinomycetes > Kitasatosporales > Streptomycetaceae > Streptomyces > Streptomyces sp. NPDC004788. Next base: position 91,184 of record NZ_JBSGBF010000023.1, on the reverse strand, counting down.
AGTACTCGGCGAGCCGCGCGCCCTCGGTCGCGGGTACGGCGTGCTCGACGGCCGCGGCGGGGTTGGCGTCCTTGCGGGGAGCCGCCGCCTGAGCGGTCGCGGCGGTGGGGATCAGAAACAGAGCGACGGCGGCGGCGAGGCCGGCCGCGATGGAGTTTCTGCGTCTGTGGCGTATGCCCAACACGTGATACCTCGATCTCCGTTGCTGGCATGAACACGGCATGTCTAGGCGGCATGTGACCAACCGTCAACGGAGGGTGAGGGGAATGGCCGGTTCGCCGGTGCGCTTTTCGGCCGTACACCGGCCTTGGCCTGGACCTTTACGCCGGAACGCCTCTTTCAGCGCACCGCGCTGAGCACCATCGCGTGCAGCAGCCCCGGCTCCACGAACGGATCCTCGTCGGTCGGCCGCGACCGCCAGCCCAGCGGCCAGGTCGCCCCGTGCAGCGCCGGAATCCCGACGAACGCCTCGCCGCGGCCGTTGCGGCTCAGGGCTCGGGCCGGCGCCGGCCAGGCGTGGTCGGCGGCCGCGCCCGGCGGGAGGAGGAAGTAGAGGTTCTGGGCGCCGGTGGCCTCACGGACGATCGGCCCGGCCTGGAAGTCCGTGAACTCCATGAGCCGGTACGCCACGTCCTCACCGAGGAACCCGCCGATGCGTACGGCGTCGAAGTGAACGCCCGCGTGACGCAGGGCGTGCCCGGTCGCAGGTACCCAAGACGGCACCTTGTCAAGAGACTTGCGCGAATTCATGCGCCCAGCTTTACGCTCCCGCTTCACTGTGACCAGCGCCACAGGCGAGTTGTGGCGGGCTGTGCGATCGGGGAGGCCGGTTGTGAACAAAGGGAACAGCGCGAGTGGGGGAAGCCCGGGCGCCGCAAAGGCGTTCGGGAGGCTACTGCGCTTCTATCGGGAGCGGGCGAAGGTGTCGATGGAGCGACTGGGGGACGAGACGGGCTATTCCAAGTCCCAGGTGGCGATGATCGAGCGGGGCCAGAGGAAGGCGAAGGGAGACTTCGTGCCGATCGCGGACGCGTTCCTGGGTGCACAAGGTGCACTACTGGAGGTCGCGGAGGAGGTTGCGGAGAGCGGGATCGCCGCCTGGTTCGAGGACTACCTGGCGGAGGAGTTGAAGGCGGCGGGCATCCATATGTACGAGAACCACCTCGTCCCGGGCCCGCTCCAGACGGAGGACTACGCCTACGCCGTCTTCCGCAGCGCCGTACCAGCGCTGGACGAGGACGAGATCGAGGCGGGCGTTGTGGCCCGGTTGAAGCGGCAGGAGATGTTCTTCCGGACGCCCTCACCGGTGGTCACTTTCGTTCTGGAAAAGGCGGCGCTCACCAAGCCCCTCGGCGGCAAGGACGTGCTGCGGAAGTGTCTTCAGCACATCCGGGAGTGCGCCGACCGGCGCAACGTCACCATCCAGGTCATGCCGGAGGACCGGGAGACCCACGCCGGGCTCAGTGGACCCTTCATCCTCCTGGAGACCGAAGAGCGCAAGAACCAATTGGTCTATGTCGAGGGACAGGGCGGAAGGTACTTTCTCAGCGAACAGCCGGACGTGGGCGTCGTCTTCGCTCGTTACAGCATGCTGCGGGCGCAGGCCCTCACGCCGGAGGACTCCGCACGACTCATCGAACAGGTGGCACGAGAGCTATGAGCACCGACCTCAACTGGTTCAAGAGCAGCTACAGCAGTGAGCAGGGCGGCAACTGCGTCGAGGTCGCCGCCTGCTCCCACACCGTTCACGTCCGCGACTCCAAGGACACGACCATCCCGTCCATCGCCGTCTCGCCCGCCGCCTGGGCCGCGTTCGTCTCCACCGCCGTCTGATCGACGGACGCGGGATGCGGAAGGGGTGCGGGGGTTGGCCCAGGCGCCCCCGTACCTCTTCCCCGCCCCAGGTCTCAGGTTGGCCGATTCGCGAGGCGTTTCGGCTGTGCACATGCAATCCCCGGCCAACTAGAATGACCGGCCGGTCACGGCTGCCACACCGGAGGCAGATCCGATTGGGGGGTATGTGATGGCCTGGAGCGAGTGGGAACAGCTCAAGAGTGAAACCGCTCAGCGGCACTCGGCCGCCCAGACGCGGCTGGACCACGTCGCCGAAGGCCCGGGGCCGGGGGGCTCCGGCGGTGCCGCTGATCTGGTGGTGAACAGCGACGACCTCGGAGCGGTCGGACACGAGGCGTACCAGCTGTACGGCCGGCTCTCGCGGGACGGTGACCATGCCCGCCCGTCCACGTTCAACGCGTCGCTCGCCCTGACGAACGGCAACTTCACCAGCGGTTCGGAACTGCTGAAGGTGCACGACCGCTGGAACAGCCAGTTGCGCACGCTTCTGGACGCCTGCGCTCACATCTCCAACCACCTCGACTACAGCAAGTCCGCCCACGCCAAGGACGACGCGGACATCGTCGGCGACATGCTCTCCGTGTCCAAGATCAACGACTACTTCAAGTAGGACGGGGAGGGGATCACCATGCTCACGTTCGATGACGTCGTCAACGCGCCCGTCGGCAAGCTGAAGGAGGCTGCGGACGCCTGGTCGGAAATGGCGACCAAGTTGGAGAAGCTGGCCGAAGACGCTCGCCAGGGCATGAAGGCCAAGTCCGACAAGGCCCGGTGGGAGGGCGCCAACTCGGACGTCACCAAGCCGTTCATCGCGAAGACTGCCAAGGAGTTCGAGGACGCCGAGGCCGAGGCAAAGGGCGTCAAGCTGCTCCTCGCGGACGCGTACACGTCGTTCAAGACCGCCAGGGACGCGCTCGTGAGGATCCGGGACGAGGAGGGCCCGGCCGCCGGAGTCCACGTGGACGCCAAGGGCAAGGTCATGCCCCGGTACGACCTGGAAAGCGACACAGAGGCGCGCCATGACCCGGACTACCCGGCGGCCCTGCGGAAGCAGAAGGAGGCCGTGGCCGCCTGGCAGCACAAGATCGACCGCCTCGTCGAGGACTGCGCCGACGCCGACGACTCGTTGAGGCGCGCCCTCGCGGCGAACGTCAAGGACGACCACGACTTCAGCGCCGCCACGTACAAGAGCCTGGACGCCGAGCAGGTGGACCGGGCGGCGAAGCTGCTCAAGCAGGTCACCGGGGACGGCGGCACGGCCCGCAACGTCGCGGCGCTGCGGGAGCTCGAAGACCTCCTGGACGACAACCGCGACGACCCCGAGTTCTCCTCGGCGTTCTACCGGAAGCTGGGCGCCGAAGGCACCCTTGAGGCGTACACGAAGATGTCACTGGACGCGACGTCCCTCGGGCCCGCCGGCCAGGACCGGGCGAACATGGTCCGCGACATCCAGAGCGACATGGGTGCCATGCTCGGCCTCGCCACCCAGAAGTCCTCACCGGACCACCTCGACGCCGCCTGGACCACTCAGCTCTTGCACGCGGGCCGCAAGCAGATCGACGTACCGGGCGCGGGCTTCGCGAAGCTCTACGGCTACCAGGCCCTGGGGGCGCTCCTCAGGGACGGGAAGTACGACAAGGACTTCCTGGTGTCCGTCGGCCGGGACATGGTCGCCATGGACAAGAAGAACCCGAACATCTGGTCCGAGAGCATGCCGGCGGACCTGAACGCGCGCTTCAACCTTCAGGAGGGGGGCGGCAAGGGCTTCAACCCGCTGACCGGCCTCATGGAGGCGATGGCCCACAACCCCGACGCGTCCGCTGTCTTCTTCGACGAGCCGATCCGGGAGGACACGAACAAGGACGGCATCGTGACGCTGGCGGACGGTGCGCTCAAGGGCAAGGACGCGCAGGACGTCGTGGACTACGCGCTCGGCAAGAAGCCGTCCGACGACTGGTACGACACGGACCATCTCGGAGAGCAGAGCCCCGGCCAGGCGGCCATGGGCAACGCCCTGGAGGCGGCGGTCACCGGACGGGTTCCGGGCGACGAGGACGCGGCACCCGTATCGCACAGCAAGACGATGAGCAGCGTGATGGAGAAGGTCGTCGCGAAGATCGGTCAAGCGCCCGAACTCGTGGCGGCCAAGCCGGGCGACCCGCCGGGGCCGCTCAACGGGCTCTCCGGGAGCTTCGGCAACATGGCCGCCGAGTACATGCCCGACCTGCAGGCCACCGCCGAGAACGCCGCCCATCAGATCAAGCCGTTCGGCGTGATGGCGAATTTCGACAAGGCCCAGATGGCCCAGTTCCTCAGCGCGGTCGGCCAGGACCCCCATGCCTATGGCGCGATCACCAACGCCCAGCAGGCGTACACCACGGCCTTGGTGTCGGACGTCTTCCAGCACCCCGAGAAGCACGGTGACGTGGGCGAGGCCGTACGGAATGCCGTCCATCCGGGCGGTGAGATCGCCGGCATGATGAGCGAGGCGAGGGCTCAGGCCGTTGTCGACGCGAAAGCCCATGAGAACGACGAATATGTCAAGGGCGTTGAGGAGAATAGCAAGTGGACGAACCGCATCATTGATGCCGTGGGCGGAAAATACATCGAGATGCTGCCCGTCGGCGGCGATGTAGTGGACTGGATCAAGGAAGATACCGCGGAAGCCGCCGTGGAGAACGCGAAGGACGACAAGTCGGACGACTCTCGCCGCGAGGCGGCGTCGGGCTACACGAAGGCCGAGAAGGTCGCCAAGCAGGCTGCCGCATCCGCGGTGGAGAGAGCCGCTCGAGGGACCGACCTCACAGCAGCGCAGATTCGGGAGTACCAGGGCACTGCCTCGACTGCCACAGCATCGGCACACTCCGTGGGTCGTGATCTCGCCGTCCTTCGACTCCCGGAGGAGAGTTGACCGTGCGCCCCTTCACCAGTGCCGCCGCAGCAGCATCAACGGTCGTCATCCTGACGGGCCTTCTGACGAGCTGCTCGAAGGGCGAGGTACCGGATCTGCCCGAGCACGTCTGCTGGGGCGCGTTCGCCGGCAGCGACGTTTCCCCGGCCCTTCCACCCGGCGACAAAGCCACCTGGGACCACAGGCCTTTCCTGCTGACCGCTGATCACGACGGCACGACCTGTCGCGTCTACGTCGACGGAAACAGGAGCTTCCAGGCCACCGCCTATTTCAAGAAGTTCGAAGGATCCATCAACTGGGCACCTTGGGACCGAAAGAAACCAAAGCCGCTCAATGTGGGAGACAAGGGCATCATCTGGGACACCGGCGCCACCGCCTATTTCACCTGTGAACCGTCCAAGAACCCCAACACGCCGGGAAAGTACATCGAGCTGCTCATCACCACGCACAACAGTCCTGACGAGAGCAAGGTGCAGAGCGTCCTGCCCCCGCTGATGAAGCAGTTCGTCACCTTCGCCCAGCGCGAGCTGAAGTGCCCGGCGGGCGCCACGAGCTGATGGTCAAAACGTGAGCACGCCGTTCAGGAACGGCTCCACCACCTCGCGCCAGGCGTCCGCGTGTTCGTAGTGGAGGAGGTGGCCCGCGTCCGGGATCTCCGCGTACGCCCCGCGGGGCAGGACGCGGACCATCTCCTGGGCCTCGGCGCGGCCAAGCTCGCCGTCGAGGCCGCGGACGACGAGGGTGGGGCAGCGGACCTGGGCGAGGGACTCCCAGTGGGCGTCGTGGACCCAGGTCTCGCGCGAGATGAGCATCTGGTCGGGGTCGAAGACGGGGTGCCAGCCGTCGGGGCGCTCGGTCATCACCTCGGCGAAGAAGGCGCCACGGGCCGGGTGCGGGCGCTCCACCCAGGGGTCGTCCTCGCCGAACCACTGGCGGACGGCGTCGAGCGAGGGGAAGGGCAGCGGCCAGCGGCGGAACCAGTCCTGCCACTCGCGCTGGGAGGCGGCGCCGAGGGCGGAGGCCCGCATGTCGCAGATGACGAGGGCGTGGACGAGGTCGGGACGCTCCGCGGCGAGCTGCCAGGCGGTGAGCGCGCCCATGGAGTGCCCGACGAGGGTGACCGGGCCGAGGCCGAGCCGCTCGACGGCGGCGATCGCGTCGGCCACGTACGCCTCACGCGTGAAGGGGCCGGCGGCGGGCTTCTCGCTGTGGCCGTGGCCGCGCTGGTCGAGGGCGATCGTGCGGTGCCGGGCGGCGAGCCAGTGGGCGGCGGGGGCCCAGTGGGAGGCCCGGCCCATCAGGCCGTGCAGCAGTAAGACGCCGGGGCCGCTCTGCGGGGCGGTCCGTTCCGTGAAGTCCCAGGCCGCCAGGCGTACGCCGTCGGCCCCCGTGACGTCGAGTCGTCGCACCATGCTGCTCGGCACCCCCTCTTTCCCGGTCCCTGTGGAACTGCGCCAGAGTATCGAACCCATATTCGAAAATGCGCTTCTGCCGCTCAACACCCCACGTTCGAGTGACAGCGCTCAAGGATTGACGGCTTCTGCCGAGGGGAGATCTTCAGCGGGAGGCGGACCGCTCGGGGAAAACGGTCCGACGGGACTGACCTTGAGAGCTCGGGGCTCCAGGTCAGATCAGGGGAGGACGAACCCCGGCGCCGCGAGGCGCCGGGGTTCAGTGTCGTCGGGAGGACTGCCCTCATCCCCCAAGCGTGGCACGGGAGGGGGCGCGTGCGTGGCGATTCCGCCGTAAAACGGGCCCTGGGGGGCGAGGAGCCGGGAAGAGCAGCTGCTAGCGCTTGGCGACGAAGACGTGGGCGGCGACATCCGCGTCCAGCTCGGCCGCCTCGCCGCTGCTGCCCACCAGGACACCGCCCGGGGACTCCGTCACCGACACCACGGAGCCGGGCTGCACGCCCGCCCGCCGCAGCGTGTACATCAGCTGGGCGTCCGTCTGGATCGGCTCGCCGATGCGCCGGACGATCACCGTCTTGCCCTCGCCGCCGGCCTCCAGGTCCGCGAGCGACACCATCGAGTCGTCGAGGAAGGACTCCGTCTCGGCCTTCTCGCCGAGCTCGTCCAGGCCGGGGATCGGGTTGCCGTACGGCGACTCCGTCGGGTGACGCAGCAGCTCCAGGACGCGGCGCTCCACGGCCTCGCTCATCACGTGCTCCCAGCGGCACGCCTCGGCGTGGACCTGCTCCCACTCCAGGCCGATCACGTCGACGAGCAGACACTCGGCGAGCCGGTGCTTGCGCATCACGCGGGTGGCCAGGCGGCGGCCCTCCTCGGTCAGCTCCAGGTGGCGGTCGCTGGCGACGGCCACCAGACCGTCGCGCTCCATGCGGGCCACCGTCTGGCTGACGGTCGGACCGCTCTGGTCCAGCCGCTCGGCGATCCGGGCGCGCATCGGGACCACACCTTCCTCCTCCAGCTCCAGGATGGTGCGGAGGTACATCTCCGTGGTGTCGATCAGTCCGGACATACGTGCCCCTCGATGAGTCGTGCGCTGGCCCTGCACCAATTCTGACGCATCGCACCGACAACCGGGCCGCGCCGGAGCGGGGTGGTATTGACAGAGCAATGGTCCAGACCGCACCGTGATCCGCGACCACGACGAGAAGGAGTCGCCGCCATGGGCGAGAGCAAGCTGGCCGGACAGTTCTTCGACGCCGCGATCGCCCTGCTCCAGAAGGTGCGGAACGAGGACGCGGACGACATCGCGGCCGCCGGCGCCGCCATCGCCGCGGCGGTCGCGAACGGCAACCGGCTCTTCGCGTTCGGCGCCGGCCACTCGTCGCTCGCCGCGCAGGACGTCGTCTACCGCGCGGGCGGCCTCGCCCTGATGAACCTGCTCGCGGTCCCCGGCGTCGTCGGCGTCGACGTCATGCCCGCCACCCTCGGCTCCGCCCTCGAACGGGTCGACGGCCTGGCCGGCGCCGTCCTCGACTCCTCCCCCGCCCGGGCCGGCGACGTCCTGATCGTCGTCTCGCTCTCCGGCCGCAACGCCCTCCCGGTCGAGATGGCCATGAACGCCCGCGCCCTCGGCCTCACCGTGATCGGCGTCACCTCGGTCGCGTACGCCACGGAGACGAAGTCCCGGCACGTCTCGGGGACGTACCTCAAGGACCACTGCGACATCGTCCTCGACTCCAGGATCGCCGTCGGCGACGCCGAACTCACCCACGAGGCCGTCGAGGCCCCCTTCGCCCCCGCCTCCACGGTCGTCACCAGCGCCCTCATGCAGGCCACGATGGCCGCGGCCGCCGAGGAACTCGTCCGCCTCGGCATCGAGCCGCCGCTGCTGCGGTCGGGAAACGTGGACGGCGGCCACGAGTGGAACGGCCGCGTGATGGCGGAGTACGGCGACCGCGTCTTCTACCGCCACTGATCCGGCCACCGAGGCCGGAAACGAAGGTGGGGGCAGCGGCGAGTTCTCGCCACTGCCCCCGGGTTCTGTGTCAGGTCCCTAGCCCACGTAGTAGCCCGTCACGTCCGCCGTCAGGTCGACGTAACCGGAGCGGTTGTAGAAGCTCACCTTGCCGTTCACGACCGGGACGACGACCAGATCGGCGATCGTCTGACCGGCGGTGAAGTTCAGATTGGACGCGGTGGGGCGGCTCGTGCCGTCCGGGTAGACGGTGAGGAAGCCGCCCGACGTCGCGTTGATCGCGGTCACGTTCATGACCACGGCCGACACGCCGCTCGGCACCGGCAGGGCGATGGTCTGTCCGGGGCCGACCTTCGCCTTCGGGACTCCGAGGCCCGAGCGGGTGTCCATGATCCGCTTCGGGGTGACCGGCTTGTGCAGGGAGCCGGTGCCGGAGGTCGTGAAGTAGCCCGCGACGTCGGCGAGCAGGTCCACCGAGCCGTTGTGGTTGTAGAAGGTGACCTTGCCGTCCCTGACCGGGACGACCACCAGGTTGGGGATGGTCTGCCCGGCCGTGAAGTTGAGGTTCGAGACGGTCGGGCGGGCGGTGCCGTACGGGTACACGGAGACGAAGCTCGCGGCCGTCGGGTTCGTCGCGGTGACGTTCATGACGACGGCGGTGACGCCGGGCTCGGTGACGGGCAGCGTGACCGTGCCGCCCGCCGGCACCTTGCCCTGGCGGACGCCGGTCCCGTAGCGGGTGTCCATGAGCCGCTTCGGGGCGACCGGCTCGAAGGTGGCGGCCGTCGCCTCGCCGACCGTCGAGTAGCCGGCGACGTCCGCGAGCAGGTCGACGGAGCCGGTCGCGTTGTAGAACGTGACCCGGCCGTTCACGACGGGCACGGACACCAGGTTCGGGATGGTCTGGCCGGCGTTGAAGTTCAGGCTCGTCGCACTGGTCCGGGTCGTCCCGTCCGGGTAGACGGACACGAAGCCCTTCGCGGTGGGCGCGGTCGCCGTGACGTTGAGGACGACGGCCGTGACGCCGACCGGCGGCAGACCGCCCTTCCCGGCGACCTGGAGCGTGACCGTGCCACCGGGACCGACCTTGCCCTGGCGGACGCCGAGGCCGGACCGGGTGTCCATGAGCCGGGTCGGCGTCACGGGCCGATAGAGACCGAGGCCGGCCGTGCCGGGCTGGGTGACGGTGAAGGTGCCGAGCGGGGTGACCTTGTCGTCGAGGGCGAGGTCGTTCACCGCCGACAGCGTCCAGATCCCGGCCGGGGCCCCGGTCAGGTCGAGGTCGGCCACGAGCGCGGTGCGGTCGGTGTCCACGGACACGGTCGTGCTCTCGATCCGCGCGCCCGACGGGTGCTCGATCCGCAGTTTGTGCTCGGCCCGCAGCGCGGTGCCGGCGAGCACCACCCGGGCCTTGGTGCCGCTCGCGGCGATCGCCGGATCGACCGAGCGGAACGAGATGGGGTCGGCGCCGCAGACCTCGACGGTGCACACGAGTTCGGCGGAGTACGCGGTGCGCGTGGTCCACTCCTGCAGACCGAGGACCATCACGGTCGGCTTCGCCACGCCGGCGACCGGGTCGCCGAGGTAGCAGTCGATCTCGGTGGAGCGGTCGGTGCAGCGGTCGACGGACCGGTCGTACAGCGAGAGGACCGCGCCCCGGCCCTCCTGCTCGGTGTCCTTGACCACGCCGTCGTACCGGTCGCGCTGGTACGTCTCCAGGCCGGCGCACACCGCGGTGTGCTGCTCGTCGAGGACGCCGGTGATCGGGCCGTAGCCGTAGCTGATGTTCGCGGGCCGCGCGCACTCGGGCGCCGGGCCGGAGGCGCCGGCGATGCGCTGGGCGTCGAGGCGGTACGGCGCCCCGGTGTGGCTGCTGTTCCACGACGGGGTGATGACGACCTGGTAGCGGGTCGCTCCCATGACGCCGCAGTCCTCGTACGTGGTGTTGCACGAGAGCTGACCGTTCGGGCCGAACGCGGCATGGCTGGCGGCGTTGAAACCGTCCCGCTCGTTGACGTACAGCACGTCACGGCTGTCGGCCGTGGTGACCTGCCGGCAGACGGGGACGCCCGGTGCGGGGAGCGTGCCCGTCGCGGCCGGCGCTCCGACGGCGGTCGCCGGGGTGGTCTCGCAGCCCTTCGCGGTCGCGGTGACATCGCGGCGGACGAGGTCGAACTCGCCGGGGGCGCCGTCACCTGCGGCGATCACGCGGTAGGACCTGCCCGCCACGAGGTCGCAGGCGGCCCAGATGTTGCGCTGGTCCGGAACGTCGCAGACCTGACGGCCGGTGTCCTCGACGACCCAGAAGCGGGCGACGGAGTCCGTGGTCCCCGTCACCTTCTGGATCTGGACGAGCTCCTTCGCCGAGTGGCCGGCGGCCGGGACGGTGGCGCAGCGCGCGAAGGTCCCGTCGGCGGTCGAGAAGCGGGTCGCGGGCGTCGCCGCCGTGAAGTCGCCGGCCGGGAGGACCGGGCAGCTCCCCGTACTGTCCTCCGGCGCGTCGACGCGCTGGAGGAAGATTCCGTACGAGGAGCCGGGCGGGACGCTCCCGGCGGCCGTGTACGCCTTCGCGTAGTGCGGGGCGGTGCCGCTCAGGCGACAGGTGCCGTACCGCGCGTTCGGCGCCCCGCAGACCTTGTTGCCGGTCGCGTCGACGATCTCGATCGAGGGAACCCACGAACCGGTCATCCGGTCCTCGGGGGCCACGATGACGGCTCCGGCCGGGAACGGCAGCAGCAGACAGTCGACCTCGTCGGCGGAGTCGAGGGTTCCGCGGTTGTAGCCGGCGACGGCGTCCGTCGTCTGCGTGCACCCGGTGTCCGCCGTGGTGGCGCCGGCGGGCTGTGCGGGCAGGGCGAGGGACAGCACGGCGGACAGTGCGACGAGGAGCGTGGTGAGGTACGCGGCCGGTCTCCGCGTTTCGGCGCGTGCGGGCACGCCAGGGTGGTGCATTCCGTTCCCCCCAGAGCGGTGTCAGTCATCAGTTCGCCGCGATGATCGCACAGTTGACCGACAGCACCGACCCGATTTCCTACCGGACTCGCTGATTCCAGGTCTCCCCCAGCGCCGCCGCCACCTGTCCCGCCACCGTCTCCCCGTACGCCGTGTCGTCGCGGCCGAACGGCGGGCGGGACGAGGAGCGGAGGAAGGTGACGGCGCCGAGGGTGCGGGCGCGGGCACGGAGGGGGAGGGCGAGGGCATGGGCGGTGTCCGGGGGCCAGCGCCGGTCGGTGGCCCAGCGGGGGATGCCCGGGGTGGCGTCGGCGCGGACGGGGCCCGGGTGGGCGATGGCCTGGAGGGCCGGGTGGTACGAGGGGTAGCGCAGCGGGATGCCGCCCGAGGCGACCGGGGTGACCGGGCCCGGGGTGCCGAGCGGGGTCGCGAGGGCCCGGACCAGGCGGCCGTCGGGCGTGGCGCGGTCGAGCAGCACGTGGTCGGCGAAGCCCGCGAGGGCGAAGTCCAGGAGGACGGCGGCGGCGCGCAGCGGGTCCTCGCACTCGGCGGCGGCCGCGCCCGCCCGGTGCAGCTGGCTCCAGCGGAAGCGCATCCGGTCGGCGTCCTGTTCGGCGCGGCGGGCCTCGGTGACGTCCTGGAAGACCCAGCCGGCACCGAGCGGTACGGGCTCCGCCTCCTCGGCGAACGGCGAGGCGAGCCGAACGAAACCGCACCGCCAGCAGCGCCGCCGTTCGCCGTTCGGGCCGCTGGACGGGCCGCCGTCCGGGCCGCTGTCCGGGCCCCGCAGCGTCACCCACACATCGGCCGGTTCGGGCGGCGCGCCCGCCGCCAGGACGTGGTGGAGGGCGCCCTCCAGCTCCTCCAGGCCGTCCGCGACGAGTTCGCCGAGCGGGCGGCCGAGCGGCGAGCCGCGGCCTGCGCCGAGGGCGCGGACCGCGTACGCGTTGAGGACGGCCGGGCGCAGGTCCACGTCGACCAGGACGACGCCCCAGGCCGCGTCCGCGCACAGCGCCTCGCTGAGCGCGAGCGACCGCTCCAGGTCGAGCTGGACGTGCACCTCCGTGAACGCGCAGTACACCCCGGCCGGCCGCCCGTCGGCGCCGCGCACACCCGTGGTCTGGACGCGGACGAGGACCCGGCCGCCGTCCTTGCGTAACAGCGGGAACTCGTGCACCTGGCGGCCCGGCGCCGTCATCGCGCGCAGCAGCCGTCCCAGGGTCTCCTCGGCGTCCGCGCCGCGGGCCGCCCAGCCGGCGAAGCCGCGCCGCCCGACGGCCTCGCGGGCGCTCCAGCCGAGGATGCGCTCCGCCTCGCGGTTCCAGTGGGTGACGGTGCCGGTCGCGTCGAGCGCGCAGAGCGCCGCGTCCATGCCGTCGAGCAGGGCGGTCAGCAGTTCACCGCCGGCCAGCCCCTGAACCCCCGCCGTTCCCGCCGTTCCGGCCGTACCCGCCGCTCCGGCCGCTCCGGCCGTACCCGCTGTGTCACGCGCAGAGCCACTCATCCGGCACCCCCGGCCACATTCAACTCGAATGTGACCCAAGACACATCCTGTTTCCCGCAAAAACGCAGCGATAAATCGCTTGAGGCGACGGGCCGGGGGTTCTTAAGGTGTGGGTACACGCGAAAGGAGGTGATCCGAAAAAATGGTTTCTTTTCGGACTCGTGAGGTGACTGCGGGCTAACGCCTGCCGTCGCACTCTTGTGCACCTCGGCAGGCACTCTGCCGACACCACCGCAGTCACCCGACCCGTGGGCCGCCGGTCAGTCCGGCCGGCTCCCGTCCGAACCTAGGCGGACGGGACCAAGGCCCACGGGTCGTCTGCGTTCCCGGGCTCCTGAGCCCGTCCGCGCGTCACGTCAGGGCGACAGGCGCTCCACCCGCCAGGACTCGCCCTCCCGCACGTACCGCAGCCGGTCGTGCAGCCTGTTCTCGTGCCCCTGCCAGAACTCCACCGTCTCCGGCACCACCCGGAATCCGCCCCACTCCGGCGGCACCGGCACCTGCTCGCCCTCCGGGTAGCGCGCGTGCAGCTCCTCGTACCGGGCGAGCAGCTCGGCCCGCGACTCGATCACCGAGGACTGGCGGCTCGCCCAGGCGCCCAGCTGGGAGCCGTGCGGGCGGGTGCGGAAGTACGCCACGGTCTCGTCGCGGCCGGTGCGCTCGGCGCGGCCGGTGACGATCACCTGGCGGGCCAGCGGGTGCCAGGGGAAGAGCAGCGAGACGTACGGGTTGGCCGCCAGCTCCCGGCCCTTGCGCGAGCCGTAGTTGGAGAAGAAGACGAAGCCGGCCTGGTCGTAGTGCTTGAGCAGCACCGTGCGGGAGGACGGGCGGCCGTCCGCGTCGGCGGTGGAGACGACCATGGCGTTCGGCTCGTGGATCGCCGGGTTGCTGGCGGTCTCCTTGAACCAGTGTGCGAACTGCTCGATCGGGTCCGGGGCGAGATCGGCCACGGTCAGCTCCATGGTCCGGTACACCTCGCGCATGTCGGCGGGATCGAGGGCGTCGAAAGGATCCAGGGCGTCGGTCACGGGCCCCATCCTGCCGTAGCGCCCGGCGCGGCACCCCAGTCTGCCCGGCACTCCGTGCCGCTAATCCTCCGTCGCCGGATCGGCGCAGTGTGCCGGATGTCACGCTTCCCCGCATCATCAGAACCGTACAGACTCATCCGCTGGATCACTGTTGCTCTCCACCAAGCCCCGGGCCGAATGATTGATCATCGATCAGATGCGATGGCCGACCGCCCCGGAGCGCCCCTCGACCTCCGCCCGTAGAACACCGAACGCCGAACGCCGAACATCAACCAACGACCAACGACCAACGACCATCAAGCATTGACCATCGATTGAGGAGCCGCCTCATGTCCGACTTCGTACCCGGCCTCGAAGGGATCGTCGCGTTCGAGACGGAGATCGCCGAACCCGACAAGGAGGGCGGCGCCCTCCGCTACCGCGGGGTCGACATCGAGGACCTGGTCGGTCACGTCTCCTTCGGCAACGTCTGGGGCCTGCTCGTCGACGGGGCCTTCAACCCGGGCCTGCCGGCCGCCGAGCCCTTCCCGATCCCGGTGCACTCCGGCGACATCCGCGTCGACGTCCAGTCCGCGCTCGCCATGCTCGCGCCGGTCTGGGGCCTGAAACCGCTCCTGGACATCTCCGCCGAGCAGGCCCGCGACGACCTCGCCCGCGCCGCCGTCATGGCCCTGTCGTACGTCGCCCAGTCGGCGCGCGGCCAGGGCCTGCCGATGGTGCCGCAGAGCGAGATCGACAAGGCGCAGTCCGTCGTCGAGCGGTTCATGATCCGCTGGCGCGGCGAGCCGGACCCGAAGCACGTCAAGGCCGTCGACGCCTACTGGACCTCGGCCGCCGAGCACGGCATGAACGCCTCCACCTTCACCGCCCGCGTCATCGCCTCCACCGGCGCCGACGTGGCAGCGGCGCTCTCCGGCGCGGTCGGCGCGATGTCCGGCCCGCTGCACGGCGGCGCCCCGTCCCGCGTCCTCGGCATGATCGAGGAGATCGAGCGCACCGGCGACGCGGTCGGCTACGTGAAGAAGGCCCTGGACCAGGGCGAGCGCCTGATGGGCTTCGGCCACCGCGTCTACCGCGCCGAGGACCCGCGCGCCCGCGTCCTGCGCCGCACGGCCAAGGAGCTCGACGCCCCGCGCTTCGAGGTCGCCGAGGCGCTGGAGAAGGCGGCCCTGGAGGAGCTGCACAACCGCCGCCCGGACCGGGTCCTGGCGACGAACGTGGAGTTCTGGGCCGCGATCGTGCTCGACTTCGCCGAGGTCCCGGCGCACATGTTCACGTCGATGTTCACCTGCGCCCGTACGGCCGGCTGGTCGGCGCACATCCTGGAGCAGAAGCGCACCGGCCGCCTGGTCCGCCCGTCCGCGCGGTACGTGGGCCCGGGCCAGCGGAACCCGCGCGAGATCGTCGGCTACTCCGACATCGCGGGCTGAGGTCCGGCACCGTGGGCTGAGGCGGAGTCGCGCAGGCAGGAGAACGACGAGGACTGCGCGGACTGCGCGGACTGCGCGGACCGCACGGCGACGCCGGCGGCTACGCCGACATCGCCGGCTGTCCGGGCGCCGTCAGCAGGTCCGCGTGGTGCCGGGCCGCCGCCAGCGGGTGCGCCCGGAGCTTGCCCTTCAGCTCATTGCGGCCGTACTCGGCGAACAACGGGTTCGCCGGGTCGGCCGTGATGCCGGGCGCGGCCGCCGCGTACGGGAACTCCAGCGGGCGGACCCGGGCGTCGAGCCGCGGGTTGTAGAAGAACGGGACGGAGAACCGCTCCGTCGCCCCGGGCGGTGACACGACCCGGTGGTTGGTCGCGACGAGATAGCCGTTCGTCGCCACTTCGAGCAGCTCGCCCAGGTTCACGACGAACGCGCCCGGCAGCGGCGGCACGTCGTGGAACCGCCCGTCCTCCCGCTCCACCTGCAGCCCGCCCACCTGGTCCTGGAGCAGCAGGGTCAGGAACCCGTAGTCCTTGTGCGCGCCCACGCCCTGGTCGTCGCCCGCGTCACCGCTGCTGCCCGGGTAGCGGACCAGCTTCAGGTGCGGGTGGGCGGCCCGGCCGAAGACGTCGTCGTAGAAGTCCGGCCGCGCGCCGATCGACGTCAGCAGCTCGTGCAGCAGCCGCTCGGCGACCCCGCTGAGCCGCTCGATCCAGTTCAGCGCCGCGAGCCGCAGCTCCGGCAGCGCCTCGGGCCACTGGTTGGGCCCCTGCAGCCACCAGTACGGCGGCTCCCCCGGCCCCGGTACGTGCGCCGGGCGCTCGGCCCCGATGTCCAGCTGGTCCCGCCAGTCCCGGGCGCCTGCCGTGCGCTCGTCGCCGACCCGGGTGTAACCGCGGAAGTGCGGCGAGTTCGTGGTGTCCAGGGCCAGCCGGTCCGCCTCCGGCAGCGCGAAGAAGGCCCGCATGGCGGAGGTCAGCGCCCGCGTCTCGACCTCGCTCACGCCGTGCCCGACGAGCTGGAAGAAGCCGACGTCGTGCGCGGCGGAGTGGAGCTGCGCGTGCAGCAGCCGACGCGCCTGGGGGCCGCGGTCGGCGGCGGCGAGGTCGACGATGGGGAGCTGAGAGGGGTACGAGAGGTACGAGGAGGAGCCCTGCGAGGGGGTCTGGGAAGGGGCCTGCGAGGGGTGGCTCATGGTGTGCGTCCGCGGTGGGTGTACGGCGCCCGGTGCCGGGCCGGGGGTGGTGGCCGTGCCGGGCTGAGGGGTGGGGCGAGGGTCGGGGGTCAGGGACGACCGGGACAGCCCATGCTCGCGACGCGGAGGAAGTCCACGTGGCGGCGACGTACGAGCGAAAGCATGCGACAAGCGTACTGCGGGCGGGTGACGCGTGATGTGGCCTGCGCCACGGCGCACGGAGGGGACGAAGGGGCGGGTCGGCCCCCGGTCGCGCGGGCGGAGCGGGAACCGGGTCGGGCCCCGGTCGCGGAGGCGGCCGGGGCCCGAGACGTGGGAGCGCTACGAGCGCGGGCTCAGCGCGTCGTGAGGAGGCGCGTCCAGGTGGCCGGGCCGGCCACGCCGTCGGCCCCGAGGCCCCGGGCACGCTGGAAGTCCCGTACCGCCCGGGCGGTCCCGGCCCCGAAGCGCCCGTCCGTCGCGATCCGGGCGCCGTGGCGGCGCAGCTGGTCCTGGAGCGCCTTCACGGCCTCGCCGTGCGCGCCCGTACGGAGCGTGGGGGCGAGCCGCTGCCAGGTGGCGGCGCCGAGGACGCCGTCCGCGCCGAGGCCGTGGCCGCGCTGGAAGACCCTGACCGCCTGGGCCGTGGCCGGCCCGTACCGCCCGTCGACCCCGATCCGCGCCCCGGCGCCGCGCAGCAGCTGCTGGGCCGTGGTCACGGCCGGGCCCTGCGCCCCGCCGCGGAGCACGGGCCAGCCGCGGGTCGCCGGGGCGGACGGGCCGGACGGAGTGCCGGAGCCGCCGCTGCCCTTGTAGGTGATGTCCCAGTGGTTGCCCTCCTTGAAGTAGACGACGCTGCCGGCGGCCCAGCGCGAGGCGCCGATCTTGCGGGCGTGGACCGGGATGTAGCGGTTCACGCAGGGGTCGAGGGCGATGTCGACCTTGTAGCCCTTCCCGTGCGTGTACGGGCCCGTGGTCTTGTGCGGCGGGATCTCGGCGGCGCCGGTGATGACGATCGCGCAGCCGCTCGCCCGGCGCAGGGCGACGATGCCGTCGACGGTGGTGCGGCGGATGCCCTGGAAGCTGGTGCAGCCGCGGGTGTTCTTGTCACTGCAGTGGCCGCTGGACCGCCAGGTGATGCCGGCCTGGCGCAGCTTGGCCGTGGCCTGGGCCGGGGTGTAGTAGACGGAGCCGGCGGGAGCGGCGGAGGGGGCGGCGGCCGCGGCCGCCGCGTGGGCGGGTGTCTCGGCGGCGACGCCGGCGGCGAGGGTCACGGCGGCGAGCGCGCCGAGCACGAGGCGGGTCCAGCGGGCGGCGAGCGGGGCCGGAGCCGGGGTCGGGGCGGCGGGCAGGGTCGTCGTCAGGTTCGAGGCCGAGGCCGGGGTCGAGGTCGGGGTCGGGGTCATACCGGTCATGGCTGATGCTCCTTCGGAGAGGTGGGGGTCGTGGCTGACGCTGCGCGGGTCACCCGCGCGACGTGGCGAGCAGGGCCCGCCAGGTCGTGGGTCCGGCGACCCCGTCGGGGCTCAGCCGGTGCGCTCGCTGGAAGTCCCGTACGGCCCGGGCGGTCGCCGGGCCGAACCGCCCGTCCGCCGTCACCTGCCGGCCGCACGCCGCCAGTTGGTGCTGTACGGCGCGGACGGCCGGGCCGCTGTCCCCGCCGCGTACGGTCCGTACCAGCGCCGTCCAGGTGCGGGCGCCGACCACGCCGTCGGCCGGCAGCCGGTGGGCCCGCTGGAAGTCGCGAACCGCCCGGGCGGTGTCGGCGCCGAAGCGGCCGTCGGCCGTCACCCGGTGGCCGTCCGCGCCGAGGAGGAGCTGGGCGCTGCGGACGTCCGGGCCGGTCGCGCCGGAGCGGATCACCGGCCAGGCGACGGCGGGCGCGGGGTTGTCGGCCGGAAGGTGGGCCAGGGCGCGGAGCCCGTCGCGGCCGCCGGCGAAGACGTCACGGTCGACGGCCGTGGGCACGCCGGCGACGTGGCCGCTCCGGGTGTGCTGCCAGAAGGTCCACCGGGCCGCGGCCCCCGGCACCGGCGCCGGTTCCTTCGCCCCGCTCCCGTACCGCGCGAGCCAGAGCGGGTACCCGGCGAACACCCGGCCGTCGCCGCCCATGCACTCCTTCACGAACGAGGCCCGGGTGTAGACGATCGGCGTGACCCGGAACTCCTCGCGGACCCGCCGCAGGAACGCCCCGAGCTGGTCGGCGCGCAGCTCCGCCGGGCACACCTCGCGGCCCTTGGGGCCGCGCGGCACCTTCTCCACGTCGAGGACGGGCGGCAGTTCGCCGGGCCGGTGGCCGGTGTATCCGGCGGCGCGGACGGTACGGACGAAGTGTCCGGCCTGCGCGAGCCCGTCACGCGGACCGCGCGGGTCGAAGAAGTGGTACGGGGCGCGGGCCAGGGACGTCGCCGACGCCGCGCGCCAGTCCGCGGCGAACCAGCGGTCGGTGTGCGTGGTGTGCTGGGTCGCCTTGAGGAACGCGAAGGACTCCGAGGCGGCGACCTTCCGCCAGTCGATCGTGGCGGTCTCGCGGCCGTCGCGGGTGCGGTGGTTGTGGTGGCTGGTGTCGACGCCGGTGACCCGGTACGCGGCGGGTTCGGCGGCGGAGGCCACCGCGGCGGGGAGGACGGGGAGGACGGGGAGGGCCGAGGCGCTCAGGCCGAGGGCCAGGGTGAGACCGGCCGGGGCGAGGCGGGCCAGGGTGGTGCGCATGCTGACTCCTGGGGTTTCGTGGGGCGTTCGGGTGATGAGTCGCGGTGATGCGTCGCGGTGCCGCGGTCAGGCACCGCGGTCAGGCGCCGTGGTCAGGCGCCGCGCGGGCTGACGTAGCCGGAGATCAGGTGCTTGCGGGTCTTCGCGGTGCGCGGGTCGATGTTCTTGCGGAGCGCGACCTTGTCCCCGTAGTTGCCGTCGACGGTGTCGATGCGCCCGTCGGCGTGCACCGCGACGACGATCGCCACGTGTCCGCCGGTCTTCGCCGCGGGCGTGCCCCACACGACGATGTCGCCGGGCTTCGGGTTCGAACGGTGGAAGAGGCCGTTCCGCCGGCCCCACAGGCCGACCTCGCGCGCCACGAGCGTCTTCGGCACGGACGCCGCCGGAACCCCCGACTTCCGCCAGGTCCACTCGACGAACGCGGCGCACCACGACGTGTGCGCGCAGTCCTTCAGGTACGTGCGGCAGCCGTTCGGCTCCGAGGCGCCGATCTGGGCGCGGGCGGTGTTCACGATCCGCTGGCGCAGCGCGGAGGGCTTGCCCGGTGCGGGAGTGGTGGGCGTGGCGGGAGTGGTCGAGCCGCCGCCCGCGACGAGCGCCGACCAGGTACGGGGCCCGGCGACGCCGTCGGCCGGCAGCCCGTGGGCCCGCTGGGCGGCCCGGACCGCGGCGGCCGTACCGGCACCGAAGGCGCCGTCCAGGGCGATCCGGTGACCCTCCTGCGCGAGTTGCCGCTGGAGCGCCCGCACGGCCCGGCCCTTGGCGCCGTTGCGCAGAGGGGCGCCGGCGGTGAGCGCCGTCCAGGTGCGGGCGCCGACCACGCCGTCGACCGGCAGCCGGTGGGCCCGCTGGAAGGCCCGTACCGCCCCGGCGGTGTCAGCGCCGAAGCGCCCGTCCGCCGTCACCGCGTGTCCGGCCGCCGCGAGCAGGTCCTGGACCGTGGCGACGTCCACGCCCCGCGAGCCCTGACGGAGCGTCGGCCAGCCGGCGGCCGTCACGACCGTGGCCTTCGGGGCCGGCTCCGCATAGGAGGGGAACGCGGCGGCGGGGGCGAGCAGCGCGCCGGTGAGCGCGACCGTGAGGGCGGCGCGGGAGAGCAGGGAACGAGCACGGGTACGAGTACGCACGGGAGTCTCCTGGGGTGTCGTGGTGTCGTCTCCCCCTCGCCCGGGCATGGCGAAGAAGCCCGTAGGGGCGGCAGGGGGAGGGAGGTCGCGGCGCTCTGTCGGCGACCGCTGACGGAAGCTTGCACGCCGGGGGCGGGCTGCCTCTACTCTGCGCTGGGGGTCATCCGATACACCCCTGATGCACGCTCAATACACGGCTCTGACCTGCGGAAACGGCGCCGTGCATGAATAGAGGAATCGAGGGACGGACCCGTGGGGCAACCCGATCAGGTGAACGAGGGCATCGCCTTATCCACGCTGCTGCGGCAGTGGTGGCAGAGCGACGAACAGCCGCGGAAGCAGGAGTGGGTCGTCGTCCAGCTGGGGCTGCGCGGCATCAACCTCACCCAGGCGACGCTCTCCCGCTACCTGGATCCGGCGAAGCCGCAGATCGCCCGCGAGGACGTGGTGCGGGCGCTGCACGAGATCTTCGGCCGGCCGGAGGCGGAGCTGACGGAGGCGCTGGAGCTGTGGCGGCGGGCGACGCGGGAACGCACGGACCGGCAGCGCGTCCGGGCCACGCCCGAGCCCGTACAGCCCGTGCCCGTACAGCCCGCGCCCGTACGCCCCGAGCCCGTGCAGCCGGAGCCCGTACCGGAGCCTGACCCTGACCCCGTGTCGCGCCTGCGCCCGTCACGGCGTGGGCTCTACGGCGGGATCGCGGCGGCCCTCGTGCTCGTGGCGGCGGCGGGCGCGCTGTGGCTGAACACGCGGTCGGCGGAGGAGCCGGTGAAGAGGGAGCAGGGGACGGGGGGCGCGCCGGTGGAGCTCGCCGCGTGCGAGGGCGAGAAGTGCTTCGGCCTGGAGCCCAACCACACGCTGTGCAAGAACGACGCGGTCACCGCCCGCGTCGACACCGACCCGGTGATCAGCGTCGAGCTGCGCTACAGCGCGGCCTGCAGGGCCGCCTGGACCAAGATCAGCAACACCACGCAGGGCGATGTCGCCCAGATCGGCGACCAGGCCGGCCGCAAGCGCGAGTACACACAGGTCAGCGGCCGGGACGCGCACACCACGATGCTGCCGGTCGGCCGACCGGAGGACGCGACGGCCTGTGCGGTCATGGCGGCCCGTAAGGTCTGCGCGACCATCCCCGCCGGGAAGTAGGGGAAGTACGGGAAGCAGGCGTCAGCCCAGGGCCTCGTCGAGGAGCCGGGCCCACTGGGCGACGACCCGTTCGCGCCGGGCCCGGTCGTCCGTGAGGAGGGTCGCGAGGCCCAGGCCGCGGGCCATGTCGAGGAGGCCCTGGACGGATTCGCGGACGCCGGGGCGGGACTCGTCGGCGCCGAGGAGTTCGACGGCGATGCGGTGGGACTCGCGGCCGACGCGGGCCTCCAGCTCGGTGACGCGGGGGCGCAGCTGCTCCTCGTCGGAGGCGGCGACCCAGAGGTGGAGGGCGGCGCGGAAGAGGGGACCGGTGTAGAGGTCGACGAGGGCGGCGACGACCGTGCGGCGGTCCTTGGTGGGGAGGGTGCGCAGGGCCTGGGAGCGTTCCTCGGCGACGTACTCGACGGCGGCGGTGAACAGGTCCTCGCGGGTCGGGAAGTGGTGCTGTGCGGCGCCGCGCGACACGCCCGCGCGCTCGGCGACGACCGAGACGGTGGAGCCCGCCCAGCCGTGCTCGGCCAGACAGGCCACCGCGGCCTCCAGGAGCCGCTGCCGGGTGGCGCGGCTCCTGTCCTGCTTGGGGCCGGACTTGGGCTCGGCGCCGGCGCCGGACCTGGGGCCGGACTTGGGGCCGGACTTGGGCTCGGTCCCGGGGCCGGACTTCGGGCCGGTCACAGTCTCCACGTAGGGTCCCGTCGTTCGAGGAAGGCCGTCATCCCTTCTCTCGCCTCGGCGGAGGCGAAGAGCGTGGCGGACAACTGGACCAGTTCCTCCGCGTCGCGCTCGAAGGTCTCCAGGACTCTAGCCGTGACCAGCCGCTTCGCCGCGCGCAGCCCCTGCGGGGAGGCCGCGCGCAGCCCGTCGAGGATCGGCGCCAGATCGGCGAGCGGCGCGGTGACCAGGCCCATCGCCCGCGCCTCGGCCACGCCGAAGCGCTCGCCGGTGAGGTAGTGGCGGGCGGCCGCGCGCTGGTCCAGCTTGGGCAGCAGGGTCAGCGAGATGACGGCGGGCGCGACCCCGATCCGTACCTCCGTGAGCGCGAAGTCCGCGTCCTCCGAGGCCACGACGATGTCGCAGGCCCCGAGCAGGCCGAGACCGCCGGCCCGGGCGTGGCCGGTGACGAGGCCGACGACCGGCTTCGGCAGCGCGACGATCTGCCGGAGCAGGTCGACGAAAGCGTACGGCCCGGGCGGCGCCTTCAGGTCGGCGCCCGCGCTGAACGTGCCGCCGGCGTGCGTGAGGACGACCGCCCGGACGGCCGGGTCCTTGGCGCAGGCGGCGAGGGCGTCGGCGAGCTCGGTGACGAGGGCGGCGGAGAGGGCGTTGCGGTTGGCCGGGGAGTCCAGGGTCAGGGTGGTGATCCCACGGTCGGCCGCGATGCGGACGAGGCCCTTCTCCGTACCCTTCTCCGTACCCTTCTCCGTCCCCTTCTCCGTACCTTTCGCCGTGCTGTTGTCCGTACTCATGTGCGGTCCCTCAGCTCCCGGCGCAGGATCTTGCCCGACGCCGCTCGGGGCACGGTGTCGATGAACTCCACCTGCCGGATCTTCTTGTACGGGGCGACGCGCCCGGCCACGTACGCGAGCACGTCCTCGGCGCCGAGCCCCGCGGCGTGCGGCTGGCGTACGACGAACGCCTTCGGGATCTCGGTGCCGTCCGCGTCCCGGACGCCGATGACGGCGGCGTCGGCGATGCCGTCGTGGGTGAGCAGCAGGGCCTCCAGTTCGGCGGGCGGGACCTGGAAGCCCTTGTACTTGATGAGTTCCTTCACGCGGTCGACGACGTACAGCCAGCCGTCGGCGTCGACCCGTCCGACGTCCCCGGTGCGCAGCCAGCCGTCGGCGTCGATCATGGCGGCGGTGGCCTCCGGCCGGCCCAGGTAGCCCTTCATGACCTGCGGCCCGCGGATCACGATCTCGCCCTCCTCGCCGGGCGGCACGTCCTTTCCGTCCTCTTCGAGGGAGACCAGTCGCATCTCGGTCGACGGCAGCAGCTTGCCGACCGTCCCCGGCGGCGGGTTCCCGGCGGCGAGCGGGACCAGGTGGGTGGCCGGGGACAGCTCCGTCATCCCGTACGCCTGCAGGATCGGCGGCAGCCCGAGCCGCGCCGAACACGCCTCGGCGAGCGCCGCGTCGAGCGGGGCCGCCGAGCAGACGATGTACTTCAGCGACGACAGGTCGTACTCCGCCACCGCCGGGTGCTTCGCGAGGGCGAGGACGATCGGCGGCGCCACGTACAACGCGTTGATCCGGTGCTTCTCGATCGCCGCGAGGAACCCGTCAAGCTCGAACCGCGGCAGCACGACGACGGTGGCACCGCGCCGCAGCGGGGCGTTCATCAGAGCGGTCAAGCCGTATACGTGGAAGAAGGGCAGCACTGCCAGGATCCGGTCGCCCACCCCCATCGGCATGAGCGGTTCGAGCTGCGCGAGGTTCGTGGCGACGGAGGCGTGCGTGAGCATCACGCCCTTGGGTGTGCCGGTGGTCCCGGAGGAGTACGGCAGGGCGGCGAGGTCCTCCGCCGGGTCGACCTCGACCACCGGCTCGGGCGCGGTGGAGGCGAGGAAGTCCTGAAGCGACCGGACCCCGGCCCCCTCCCCCTCCGGCACCCGGTCGCACACGAATATCTCCACCACCCCACCGGCGAGCTCCGCCGCAGCGCGCGCCGTCGCGAGCAACGGCGACACGGTGACGATCCAGCGCGCCGACGCGTCGCGCAGCTGCTTCGCGAACTCCTCGGGCGTGGCGAGCGGGTGCACGGTGGTCACCGCCGCCCCGGCGCGCGTCGCCGCATAGAACGCCACCGGGAACAGCACGGTGTTGGGACTGTGCAGCGCAAGCACGTCCCCCTTCCGCACCCCGGCCCCCGCGAGCCCGGCCGCCACCCTCCGGTGAAACGCGTCCACTTGCCCGTACGTGAGCGTCAACGCCCCGTCCCCACCCGCGCCGTCGACCAGGGCCGGCGTGTCCCCGAACTCGGCGGCGCGCCCGAGGACGGCGTCGTGGACGGGAAGGGAGACGACCGGGACGTCGGCGTACTCGCTGTGAAACACCATGCGTGGCCCTTCGAGGTCGGACGGTGACGACGGTGGCGACAGGATGGCTTGCCGGACTGCGACTTGGGGAGACCCTGGCAGCCACGAGAGAAACAATCAAGCGTGCATGCATGATTCTTCGCGCACCGTGCGGGACAGCCGCCGGTCCAGGGCTCGCTGGCCCTTGGCCAGCCAGCGCACCGGCCAGTGGAGCAGGACGGCCAGGCACAGCAGCCAGCCGGCCGCGTGGACGGTCCAGACGCCGGCCATGGTGGGGCCGCCCCAGGCGTGGTGGTAGTCGGTGTGCAGGTACCAGATCGGGTAGCCGAGGTTGCGGACCGAGTTGAAGATCGCGTAGCCGATGACGACGAAGGCCAGCAGGTCCAGGGGCAGGCCGAGGACCGTGCGGGCCAGCGTCCTGCCGCCGGTCCGGGCGGCGGTCCGGGTGCCGGTCTCGCTGCCGGGCCGGGCGACGGTCTCGGTGCCGCTCCTGGCGGTGGTCCGGGCGGGGGTGTCGCCGCCGGTGAGCCGGGCGTGGAGGCGGGCGGCGCGGCGGGGCTGTCCGAGGAGGGTGAGGGCGGTCGCCGCCAGGCCGGCCGGGAGGGCGAGGAAGGCGTGGGCCGCGGTGCGCAGGTCCGTGCGGGCGGTGCGGTGGATCGGGTACATGGCGGGCTCCTCACCCTCGCTGGGCTGATGCCCGTACCCTCCCGCCCGCATGGTGCCGTCGTCTTCGGACCCCGGTGCCAGATCCGGGGTCATACCTCGGTACGACTTCCCTGAGCCGGTCCGAGCAGATCGGTCAGTACGACTTCGGCAGGCCCAGCGTCTGGTGCGACACGAAGTTGAGGATCATCTCGCGGCTCACCGGGGCGATCCGGGCTACCCGCGCCGCCGTGATCAGGCGGGCCAGGCCGAACTCCTTGGTCAGGCCGTTGCCACCGAGGGTGTGGACGGCCTGGTCGACGGCCTTGACGCAGGCTTCGGCGGCGGCGTACTTCGCCATGTTGGCGGCCTCGCCGGCGGCCAGGTCGTCACCCGCGTCGTAGAGGGCGGCGGCCTTCTGCATCATCAGGCGGGCGAGTTCGAGTTCGATGTGGGCCTGGGCGAGGGGGTGGGCGATGGCCTGGTGGGCGCCGATGGGGGTCTTCCAGACCTGGCGTTCCCTGGCGTAGGTGACGGCTCGGGCGAGCGCGTAGCGGCCCATGCCGATCGCGAAGGCGGCGGTCATGATGCGCTCGGGGTTGAGGCCCGCGAAGAGCTGGAGGAGGCCCGCGTCCTCGTCGCCGACGAGGGCGTCGGCCGGGAGGTGGACGTCGTCGAGGGTGAGCTCGAACTGCTTCTCGTTCGCGTCGAGTTCCATCTCGATGGCGCGGCGGCCGAAGCCGGGCGTGTCGCGCGGGACGATGAAGAGACACGCCTTGAGGTTGCCGGTGCGGGCGTCCGAGGTGCGGCCGACGACGAGCGTCGCGTCGGCGATGTCGACGCCGGAGACGAAGACCTTGCGGCCGGTGAGGACCCAGCCGTCCTCGGTGCGGGTGGCGGTGGTGGTGATGCGGTGGGAGTTGGAGCCGGCGTCGGGCTCGGTGATGCCGAAGGCCATGGTGCGGCTGCCGTCGGCGAGGCCGGGCAGCCAGGCCGCCTTCTGCTCCGCCGTGCCGAAGCGGGATATCACCGTGCCGCAGATCGCCGGCGACACGACCATCATCAGCAGCGGCGCGCCGGCCGCGCCCGCCTCCTCCAGGACGATGGAGAGCTCGGCCATGCCGCCGCCCCCGCCGCCGTACTCCTCGGGCAGGTTCACGCCCAGGTAGCCGAGCTTGCCGGCCTCGGCCCAGAGCGTGGCGCGGTCGAAGCCGGGGCCGTGGCGCCGGCCGAGCGCGGAGACGGCGGCGCGGAGGGCGGTGTGTTCCGGGGACTCGATCAGACTGCTGCTCATACGGACTGTTCCTCCTGTGCATCGGTCGATACGACGGCGAGCAGGGCGCCCACCTCGACCTGGCGGCCGGGGACGGCGTGGAGCGCGGTGAGCGTGCCGGAGGCGGGTGCGACGACCCGGTGTTCCATCTTCATGGCCTCCAGCCAGAGCAGGGGCTGTCCGGCCTCGACCCGGTCGCCGGCGGCCAGGCCCTCGGCGACGCGGACGACGGTGCCGGGCATGGGGGCGAGCAGGGAGCCGGGTTCCCGCTCATCGGTGGGGTCGGGGAAGCGGGGGGCGGGGGTGAGGCGGTGCGGGCCGACGTACACCGTGTCGCCGTGCCGGGCGACGTCGAAGTGCCGTACGACACCGGCCACTTCGAGGTCGACCCGCCCGGCCGCGACCGCCACCACGCGGATGCCCGGCGGACTCGTCACCTCGTAGCCGCCCGCGCGCGTCGGGCGGTAGCGGACCTCGTGTCCGCCGTACGTCTTCGTCTCGTCCTGCGAGCGGACGTTGCGCCAACCGCCTCCGAAACGACCGCCGTTGGCAGTCGCCTCCGCGAGCGCCGCCGCCACCGCCGCGTACCCGGCCTCGGTCCCGGCCCCGGCCCCGGCGGGCGGTTCGGTCAGGGCGGGCAGGTGCTCCGCGTAGAAGCCGGTCGCGAGGCGCGCGGGGTCCGTGAAGTCCGGGTGGCGCAGGGAGGCCACGAGCAGGTCGCGGTTGGTGACGGGGCCGTGCAGGCGGGCGCGCTCAAGGGCGCGGGCGAGCTTGCGGGCGGCCTCGGCTCGGGTCGGGGCGTGGGCGACGACCTTGGCGAGCATCGCGTCGTAGTGCACACCCACCGTGTCGCCGGACGCGTAGCCGCTGTCGACGCGCAGGCCGGGCCCGGTCGGCACGTCGAAGGTGTGCAGCCGGCCCGTCTGCGGGGTCCAGCCGGCGGCCGGGTCCTCCGCGTAGAGCCGGGCCTCGATCGCGTGGCCGCGCGGGGCGGGCGGCTCGGGCGGGAGCGCAGTGCCCTCGGCGACGGCGATCTGGAGGGCGACGAGGTCGACGCCGTACACCGCCTCGGTGACCGGGTGCTCGACCTGGAGGCGGGTGTTCATCTCCAGGAAGTGCGCGCGGCCGTGCGCGACCAGGAACTCGACCGTGCCCGCGCCGACGTACCCGACGGCCTTCGCGGCGGCCGCCGACCGCTCGTACAGCTCGTCGACGAGCGCCGCGGGCAGGCCGGGCGCCGGGGCCTCCTCGACGACCTTCTGGTGGCGGCGCTGGAGGGAGCAGTCGCGGGTGCCGAGCGTCCAGACGGTGCCGTGCGCGTCGGCGAGGATCTGCACCTCGACGTGCCGGCCGTTCTCCACGTACGGCTCGACGAACACCTCGCCGTCCCCGAACGCGCTCAGCGCCTCGGCGGAGGCCGCCGACAACTCCGCCTCCAGCGCGGCCAGTTCGCGCACGACGCGCATGCCGCGGCCGCCGCCGCCCGCCGCCGCCTTCACCAGGACCGGCAGGTCGGCCTCGGTGAGCGAGGAGAGGTCGAGCGGCGCCACGCCGAGGAGTTCCTTGGCGCGGGTCTTCGACGCCATGGCCTCGATCGCGGCCGGCGGCGGACCGATCCACACCAGGCCGGCGGCCGTCACCGCCTCGGCGAACTCCTCGTTCTCGGAGAGGAAGCCGTAGCCGGGGTGCACGGCGTCCGCGCCCGCCGCGAGCGCGGCCGCCACCACCAGGTCGCCGCGCAGATACGTCTCCGCGGGCGTCGCCCCCGGCAGCCGTACGGCCGCGTCCGCCTCCCGTACGTGCAGGGCATCGGCGTCCGCGTCGGAGTACACGGCGACGGTGGAGATGCCCAGGTCACGGCAGGTGCGGAAGATCCGGCAGGCGATCTCGCCGCGGTTCGCCACGAGGACTGAGGAAATCAGCTCGGTCATGGGAGAGGGCCTCACATTCGGAAGACGCCGAAGCCGCCGCGCGCGCCCTCGACCGGTGCCGTGTGGATCGCGGACAGGCAGAGCCCGAGGACCGTGCGCGTGTCGCGCGGGTCGATGACCCCGTCGTCGTACAGCCGCCCGGAGAGGAACATGGGCAGCGACTCCGCCTCGATCTGCGCCTCGACCAGCGCGCGCAGCCCCGCGTCCGCCTCCTCGTCGTACGGCTGTCCCTTCGCGGCGGCCGAGGCGCGCGCCACGATCGACAGCACGCCCGCGAGCTGCTGCGGGCCCATGACGGCGGACTTGGCGCTCGGCCAGGCGAAGAGGAAGCGCGGGTCGTAGGCCCGGCCGCACATGCCGTAGTGCCCGGCGCCGTACGACGCGCCCATGAGGACGCTCAGGTGGGGCACGCGGGAGTTCGACACCGCGTTGATCATCATGGCGCCGTGCTTGATGATGCCGCCCTGCTCGTACTCCTTGCCGACCATGTAGCCGGTGGTGTTGTGCAGGAAGAGCAGCGGGATGTCGCGCTGGTTCGCCAGCTGGATGAACTGCGCCGCCTTCTGGGACTCGGCGCTGAACAGCACGCCCTGCGCGTTGGCGAGGACGCCGACCGGGTAGCCGTGCAGCCGCGCCCAGCCGGTCACCAGGCTCGGCCCGTACAGCGGCTTGAACTCGTCGAAGTCCGAGCCGTCCACGATCCGCGCGATCACCTCGCGCGGGTCGAACGGCGTCTTGAGGTCGCCCGGCACGATCCCGAGCAGCTCCTCCTCCGCGTACTTCGGCGGTTCGACCGTCGCCGGGTCCGGATCGGCGTGCGCCTTGCGGTGGTTGAGGCGGGCGACGATCCGGCGCGCCTGGCGCAGCGCGTCGTGCTCGTCGACGGCGTAGTGGTCGGCGAGTCCGCTGGTCCGGGCGTGCATCTCGGCGCCGCCGAGCGACTCGTCGTCGCTCTCCTCCCCCGTCGCCATCTTCACGAGCGGCGGGCCGCCGAGGAAGACCTTCGACCGCTCCTTGATCATCACGGTGTGGTCGGACATGCCGGGGACGTACGCGCCGCCCGCCGTCGAGTTGCCGAAGACGACCGCGATCGTCGGGATGCCGGCGGCGGAGAGCCGGGTGAGGTCGCGGAAGAGCGCCCCGCCCGGGATGAAGATCTCCTTCTGGGAGGGGAGGTCCGCGCCGCCGGACTCGACGAGCGAGACGACGGGGAGGCGGTTGGCGTACGCGATCTCGTTGGCGCGCAGGGCCTTCTTCAGCGTCCACGGGTTGGAGGCGCCGCCGCGCACGGTGGGGTCGTTGGCGGTGATCAGGCACTCGACGCCCTCGATCACCCCGATGCCCGTCACCAGGGACGCCCCTACGGGATGGTCGCTGCCCCAGGCGGCGAGCGGCGACAGCTCCAGGAAGGGGGTGTCGGGGTCGACGAGGAGCTCGATGCGCTCGCGGGCGAGCAGCTTGCCGCGCCGCCGGTGGCGTTCGGTGTACTTCTCGCCGCCGCCCGCGAGCGCCTTGGCGTGCTCGGCGTCGAGGGCGGCCAGCTTGTCGAGCATGGCGGCGCGATGGGCCGCGTGGTCCGGTCCGCCGGTGTCGAGGGCGGAGGCGAGGACGGTCACAGCAGTACCTCCGGGATGTCCACATGCCTGGATCGCAGCCATTCGCCGAGGGCCTTGGCCTGCGGGTCGAAACGGGCCCGGGAGGCGACGCCCTCGCCGAGGATCCCGCCGACCGTGAAGTTGAGCGCGCGGAGGCCGGGCAGCACGTGCCGCTCGACCGGCAGGTCCGCCGTCTCCGGCAGCAGTGCGCGGAAACGCTCGACGGTGAGGGCGTGCACGAGCCAGCGCCACTCCTCGTCCGTGCGGACCCAGACGCCGACGTTGGCGTCGCCGCCCTTGTCGCCGCTGCGGGCGCCGGCGACGAGGCCGAACGGGGCGCGCCGGGTCGGCGACGGCGGCAGCGGCGGCGGGAGCTCGGGGGCCGGTACGGCTTCGAGGGGCCGGGTCCGCGGCGGTACGGGGACGGGGGCGCGGGTCCCGTCGGGCAGCACGGCCGTGTGCGGGACCTCCCCCACGGGCACGGAGGCGGACTCGAAGACCCCGTAGGGGGCACCCTTGCCGGGCGGGGCGGTGACGTGGAAGCCGGGGTAGCTCGCGAGGGCCAGCTCGATCGCGGCCCCGGTCAGGGTGCGGCCGACCTTCTCGGGGTCGGGGTCCCGGACGACGAGCCGCAGCAGGGCGCTCGCGGTCTCCTCGGTGTCCGCGTCCGCGCGGTCGGTGCGGGCGAGCTCCCAACGCACCTCGGCGGGCGGGTTCTTCGCCAGGGCGTCGCGGAGCTGTTCCCGCACGAGCTCCGCCTTCGCCTCGATGTCGAGTCCGGTGAGCACGAAGACGACCTCGTTGCGGAAGCCGCCGAGCGCGCACAGGCCCGCCTTGAGCGTCGGGGGCGGGGCCTCGCCCCGCACCCCGTCGATCCGCACCCGATCGGGGCCCTCCTGGGTGAGCCGGACCGTGTCGAGGCGGGCGGTCACGTCGGGTCCGGCATAGCGGGCGCCGGCCGTCTCGTAGAGGAGCTGGGCGGTGACCGTGCCGACGTCGACGAGACCGCCGGTGCCGGGGTGCTTGGTGATGACGGCGCTGCCGTCCGCGTGGAGTTCCGCGACGGGAAAGCCGGGGCGGCGCACGTCGTGCCCCTGGAAGAAGGCGTAGTTGCCGCCGGTCGCCTGGGTGCCGCACTCCAGCACGTGCCCGGCGACGACCGCGCCCGCCAGCTCGTCGTACGCCTCCGGGCCCCAGCCGAAGAACCACTGCGCGGGCCCGGTGACGAGGGCCGCGTCGGTGACCCGGCCGGTGACGACGACGTCCGCGCCGGCGGCGAGACAGGCGGCGATCCCGCCGCCGCCGAGATAGGCGTTGGCCGCGAGCACGCCCGGCCGCGGCGGCAGTCGGTCGCCCTCGACGTGGGCGACGCGGACGGGTATGCCGAGCCGCTCGGCCAGCGCGCGCAGGGCGTCGGCGAGACCGGCCGGGTTGAGGCCGCCGGCGTTGGTGACGATCCGGGTGCCGCGCTCGTGGGCGAGCCCGAGGCCCTCCTCCATCTGGCGCAGGAAGGTCCTGGCGTAACCGGCCGAGGGGTCCTTGAGCAGCTCGCGGCCGAGGATGAGCATGGTCAGCTCGGCGAGGTAGTCCCCGGTGAGGACGTCGAGCCGGCCGTCGGGCCCGCCCCCGGTCAGCATCTCCCGCACGGCGTCGAAGCGGTCGCCGTAGAAGCCGGACGCGTTGCCGATCCGCAGGACCCTCGCCGCGCCCGTCACCGCGCCCCCTTGGGGGCCCGGCCCTGACCGGCCGGGCCCGCGAACGCCTGGGCGATCCCGAGCCACTCCTCGGCGTCGGCTCCGTGTGCGACGAGCGCGGTGTCGGCGCGGTGGACGCGCTGGGTCACCAGGAGGCAGAAGTCGAGGGCGGGGCCGGTGACGAGCTGGGGCGCGTCCTCGGGGCCGTACGACCACACCTCGCCGACGCCGGACATGCCCTCCGACACCCCCTCGGGCGCGGTGAGTTCGAGGCGGAAGGGCTCGGCGGGCGGGATGAGGCCGCGCACGAGGTACGCGTAGTCGCGTGCCCGCAGCCCGATCCACGCGATGTGCCGCAGCCGGGCGGTCGGCCGGCGTACGACCCCGAGGGCGTCGGCCACGTCCTGGCCGTGCGCCCAGGTCTCCATGAGGCGGGCGGTCGCGAGCGAGACGGCGCTCATGGCGGGCCCGTACCAGGGGAAACGGGTGCCGGGCGGGGCCTCGCGCAGCACCCGGTGGAGCTCCTCGCGGCCCTCGCGCCAGCGGGCGAGCAGCGCGGCGGGCGGCAGCGCGGCGCCCTCCTCCGCACCGTCGTCGACGAAGCGGTCGGGCGCGTCGAGCGCCTTCCGTGCCTCGGCGGCGAACGCGTCGGGGTCGGTCGCGGCGAGCAGCGCGGCCGCGTCGGTCCAGGCGAGGTGGGCGATCTGATGGGCGACGGTCCAGCCCGGCGCCGGGGTGGGCGCGGCCCACTGTTCGGCGGTCAAGTCGCCGACCAGGGCGTCGACTTCCTCGCTCTCGACACGCAGGTCGTCGAGCACTGCAGCTGGGTCGGACACGGAGCGCTCCCCTCGGGGACGGGCGGGTCACGGACGTGCGTGAGGAGCATGGCAGCCGGGACAGAAACAATCAAGCGTGCTTGCTTTTTGATTTCGGCGCGGCCGACGGGGTCATCCCGGAGAGGTACCCGCGCTCCTGTCACGACGACTTCGGGATGACCCCGAATCGTGCTTCACGGCGCCGCGTCGGGCCGTCGCCCGCTCCTAGCGTGGAGGCCATGCCGTCCTCCCCCTCCCTGCTGTCCTTCACGTTCAAGGACTTCCGCGCCCAGCTGCGCCAACTCGTCCTCACCGGCGCCGCCGTCGCCGTCGGCGTGGCCTTCCTCGTGCTGTCCGTCGGCGGCGCGGGCGCGCTCGTGCAGTCGTACGAGCAGTCCGCGGCGGCCGACGTCGGCGAGGCGGCCGTCCAGGTCACCCCGCGCGACGGCACCCCGGGCGGCGCACTGCCGAAGGACGCGGCGGCCAGGGCCGCGCGCGTGCCCCACGTCGCCGCCGTCGCCGAGCGGTTGACCGGCCACGCCAACGTCGTCACGCCCTCCGGCCGCCCGCTCGACGACCGGGCGCTCGTCACCTCCGTCGCCGCGGACCCGGCCCTGCGCTGGCAGCGGCTCGCCGACGGCGCCTGGCCCGAGCGCGCCGGTGAGATCGCCCTCGACCAGGACAGCGCGGCCCGCGCGGGCGTCCGGATCGGCGACACCGTACGGCTCACCAGGGCGGCCGGCGGCACCGCCGACGTGCGCCTCACCGGCCTGCTCGACACCTCCGCCTCGCAGGCACTCGGCTCCCAGCCCGCCATCGGCGTCCCGTACGCCGACACCGCCACCTACGCCACCGGCCTGCGCGCCACCCACCTCGACCTGGCCCTGCGCCCCGGCGCCGACGCGCTCGCCGTCACCAAGGCCGTCACGGCGGAACTGGGTGCCGGGGTCGCGGCCCGGACGCACGCCGGGGCGGTCGAGGAGGCGCAGCAGAGCGGCAGGACGATGTACGCGGTCGTGCTCGCCGCCGCGCTCTCCTTCGTCCTCATCGCGATGGCCGTCGCCCGCATGGTCGTCACCAACACCTTCTCCGTCGTCCTCGCCCAACGCGCCCGGCAGCTTGCCCTGTTGCGCTGCGTCGGGACCGACCGCGACCAGGTCCGCCGGCTCATCCGCCGCCAGGGCCTGCTGCTCGGCCTGCTCGCCTCCGCCGCCGGTCTCGCGGCGGGCGCCGGCGCCTGCGCCCTCGGCACCGCGCTCCTGAACGGCCTCGCCGACCTCGGGCCCGTCGAGATCTCCCTGCTGCCGGGCCGCTGGACCTTCGTCCTCGGCGGGATCTTCGGCGTGCTGCTCACCCTCTGGGCCGTGCGCCGCCCCGCCCGCGCCGCCTCCGCCGTCCCCCCGGTCGCCGCGCTCGCGGCGAGCGGCACCGCGACGCTCCCGGAGCCCGGCAGCCGGGCCGTCCGCGAGGTCGTCTCCGTCCTGATGCTGACGGCCGGAGCCGCACTCCTCGTCCTCGGCGCGTTCGGCGGCTCCGCGCTCTCGCTCCTCGCCGTCACGGGAGGCGCGATCCTCACCTTCTTCGCCGTCCTGCGCTACGGGCGGTACGTGCTGCCGCCGCTCGTCGCCCTGCTCGGCCTCGCCCTGCGCCGCCCGTTCGGCACGGTCGGCCGCCTCTCCGTCCAGCAGCTGCGCGCCAACGCGGCCCGCACCAGCGCCGCCGCCTCCGCGATGCTCGTGGGCGTCACGGTGGCCGTGTCGGCGGTGACCGCGATCGACATCACCAAGGGCGGCCTGGAGGAGATGCTGGCCGACCGCATGCCCGCCGTCTTCGCCCTGGACACCGACGGCGCGCCCGTACCCGCCGACGCCCTCACCGCCCTGCGCGCCGAGCACGCGCTGACGACGACCCCGGTCCGCACGACGACGGTCCGCACGACGACGGACCGGGCGGCCACGGACCGTACGACGACAGTCCGTACGACGACGGACCGGGCCGCCACGGGCGATACGGCAACGGGCCGTACGGCGACGGGCCCGGCGGGCGGCCGTGGCACCACGGTCGTCGCCACCGCCGACCCGGCCGGCCTCAACCCGGACGCGGAGGGCATGGCGGCGGCGCGTTCCCTCAAGGACGGGGAGGCGCTGGGGCGCGGAACCGTCCCCGGGCTGCGGACCGTCCGGGGCTCCGGCGGGGAGATGCTGCCCGCGGCGCTGTTCCCGGACGCGACGCTGTACGTGACGGGCGCGACCTTCGACCAGCTGGCGGCGCCGGGCAGCGCACGCCTGTCGACCGTGCTGGTCAACCCGGCGGACGGCGTCTCCCACGCCGACGCCCGCGCCGCGCTCGACCGCGCCCTCACCTCGTACCCGGGCATCCGCATCGCCGACACCGGCTCCGACGCGACCATCGTCCGCTCGCTGCTGGACCGGCTGATGCTCGTGGTCACCGTGCTGCTCGGCTTCTCGATGACCATCGCGGCACTGGGCGTGGCGGCGACCCTGATGCTGACGGTGGAGGAGCGGACGCGCGAGTTCGGCATGCTGCGGGCCATCGGACTCGCGGGCGAACAGCTGCGCCGCATGCTCACCCTGGAGTCCGTCCTCCTGGCCCTCACGGGCGCCCTCGCCGGCACCCTCCTCGGCCTGGTCTACGGCACGCTGGCCGCCCGCTCCGTCACGGCCGGCCGCATCTCCCCGCTCGCCGTCCTCGTCTCCTCGGGCGGCACGGCCCTGACCGTCCTGGCCCTCCTCGCCGCCACGGTCGCGACGGGCGTCGCGGCCTCGGTGCTGCCGGCGCGTCGGGTGCGGCGGATGGTGGTGGTGGACGCGCTGCAGGCGTCGTAGGGCCGGAGCCCGAAGAGGGGGTCAGTGGGACGAGCGCGCCACCTGGGTGCGTACCGCGCCCATGCTCGCCGCGATCACGAGGGCGATCGCGAGCGCGTCCGTCAGGTCGAGCGCCTGGTGGAGGACGAGGAAGCCGGCGGTGGCGGCGATGGCCGGTTCCAGGCTCATGAGGATGGCGAAGGTGGGGGCGGGGAGGCGGCGCAGGGCGAGCAGTTCGAGGGTGTACGGCAGGACCGAGGACATCAGCGCGACGGCGAGGCCCAGGCCGATCGTCGACGGGACGAGGAGCCGGTCGCCCGCCTCCGTGATGCCGAACGGCAGGCTGATCAGCGCGCCGACCGCCATCGCCAGGGCGAGGCCGTCCGCCTGCGGGAAGCGGCGGCCGGTCCGGGCGCTGAAGACGATGTACGTGGCCCACATGGCGCCCGCGGCGAGCGCGAAGCAGGCGCCGGCCGGGTTCAGCCGGTCGAGGCCGCCGCTGGTGACGCCGCTGAGGAGGGCGACGCCGACGAGGGCGAGGCCCGCCCAGAGGAGGTTGACCAGGCGGCGGGAGGCGACGACGGAGAGCGCGAGCGGGCCGAGCACCTCCAGGGTGACGGCGGCGCCGAGCGGGATCCGGTCGACGGAGAGGTAGAAGAGGATGTTCATGCCGGACATGGCGGCGCCGAAGGCGAGCACCGTGCCCCAGTCGGCGCGGCCGTAGCCGCGGACCTTGGGCCGGCAGGCGATCAGGAGCACGGCGGCGGCGAGGACGAGCCGCAGGGTGACGACGCCGAGGGCGCCGGCGCGGGGCATGAGGAGGACGGCGACGGCGGAGCCGAACTGCACGGAGAGACCGCCCGCGACGACGAGGGCGACGGGCCCGAGACGGCCGGCGCCGGCACGGGCGGTGTGCGCCGCCGCGTGCGCGGTGGAGGCGGTGGGGGCGGTGGGGGCGGTGACTGAGGCCGCGGGTATGTCCTTGACCGGGCTGTCCACCGGCGTGCTCCTTGCCTTGATCACGATCCAGTCCACTGAAGTGGACCATGAAGTCCAGAGTAATGCACTGCTGGTTTCAGGACTCCACCGTTCACGCTAAGAGCCCCCGCGCGGCATGTGAAATGCCGGTTGCGCTGCGCTTATGCTCCGCACGCATGAGCCGCACGAGCATCGAGCTCCGCCACCTCCGCTGCTTTCTGGCCATCGCCGAGGAGGGCAACCTGACCCGGGCCGCCGGCCGGCTGCACCTCACCCAGCCCGCCGTGTCCCGCACCCTCGCGGCGTTGGAGAAGCACATGGGGGCGCGGCTCGTCGACCGCTCCACCCACCACGTGGCGCTCACGCCCGAGGGACGCGACGTCCGCGACCGGGCCGCGGCGGCCGTCGCCGCGTTCGACGCGGCCGTCGACCCCGCACGGCTCCACCACCGCCCGCTCCGCCTCGGCCACGCCTGGTCGGCCTTCGGCCCGTACACCACTCCGCTGCTGCGCCGCTGGCAGCGGGAACACCCCGGCACCCCGCTCGAACTCCTCCGCATCGACGACCGCACGGCCGGCCTGCTCCGCGGCGAGGTCGACGCGGCGCTGCTCCGCGGCCCCGTGGAGATCCCCGGCCTGGCCACCGAGGAACTCCTCACCGAGCGGCGGGTGGCGGCGGTGCCCGCGGACAGCCCGCTCGCCACCCGCGACACCCTGACCCTGGCGGACCTGGCGGCGCAGACCGCGATCCTCAACCCGGTCTCCGGCACCACCACCCTCGACCTCTGGCCCCCGGCCAGCCGCCCCCGCTCCACCCTCACCGTCGCCAACACCGACGACTGGCTCACCGCGATCGCCGCCGGCCGCGGCATCGGCGTCTCCGCCGCGTCCACCGCCGCCCTCCACCCCCACCCGGGCGTCACCTACCGCCCCCTGCCCGACGCGCCGTCCCTCCCGGTCCTGCTCGCCTGGCGGGACGGCGACCGGCACCCGGCGACGGGGGCGCTGGTGGAGCTGGCGCGGCGGATCGTGCGGGAGGGCGACCGGTAGGGGCGCGGGGCGGGGCGCCGGGGAGCGGGAGCCGGGGAGCGGGAGCCGGGGAGCGGGGGCCGGGGGGCGCGGGGCGGGGGGCGGTGGGTTGGGGGGCGGGGCGCCACCGGACCTGACGGGCCGACACTCCGGCGTGCGACGAACCGTGGTGAATTCGGAAAGGCGCCGTCACCAAGTTGTGAAGCTGCCACGGGATCCTGTCCTCACCACAGCGCGAGCACGCCGCACGCGCCTCGTCATCGGGGGAGAACCGCCATGAGCACCGTCCGCAGAGCCGCCGTCGTCCTCGTCGCCGTGTCCGCGCTCGGCCTGACCGCCTGCGGGCCGTCGGAGGACGGCGCGGCCGGCGCGCCGACCACCCCCGCCGCGCCGTCCGCCACGTCCTCCACCGGGCCGGGCGCGCCGACGACGGACGCGCCGACGACGGTGCCGTCGAAGCCGGCCGCGCCCAAGCCCAAGACGCCGAAGCCGACCAGCGCGCCCACCAAGACCGCGAAGCCGTCGACCGACCCCGACTACGACGTCTTCCCGTGCAGCACCTTCGACGTGACGTTCAAGGCGGAGCTCGCCGAGCCCACCACCAGCAGCTACCTGCTGAAGATCACCAACAAGTCCGCCAAGGCGTGCACGGCGATCGGGCACCCGATCGTCACCTTCGGCGACCTCGACGGGGCGGCGCACCAGGTGGGCACCGCGCCCGGCATCGACAACGCGCTGCGGCTGAAGCCGGGTCAGACGGCGTACGCGGGCCTGATGGGCGGCGCGGCCGGGGCGGGCAGCAAGACCGTGTCGTACGTCAAGCTGACCATGGACACCGACTCGGACCTGACGCAGACGCCGCTCAAGGCCTCCACCCCCGGCTTCAACGTCTCGGACAAGTCCTCCGTCACCCCGTGGGTGGACAACGCCGAGGACGCGCTGAGCATCGGCTAGTCACCCGGTCACTCCTCGTCGAGCGCCTCCGCCAGGACCTCCGCCAAGTGGTGCGGGTGGCGGTCCTGGGTCGCGTGCGTGATCTGCGTACGGCACGAGAAGCCGTCCGCCAGGACCACCGCGTCCGCCGGCGCGGCCCGCAGCGCGGGCAGCAGCCGGTCCTCCGCGCAGGCCATCGACAACTCGTAGTGCCCCGGCTCGAAGCCGAAGTTGCCCGCGAGACCGCAGCAGCCGCCCGTCAACTCCCCCGTCAGCCCCGCCTTTCGGCGGAGGCGGCGCTCCGCCGCGTCACCGAGGACCGCGTGCTGGTGGCAGTGGGTCTGACCGGCGACCGGGCGGTCGAGGCGCGGCGGGGTCCAGTCGGGGGCGAGCTCCTCCAGGGCCTCGGCGAAGGTGCGGACGGAGGCGGCGAGCCGGGCCGCGCGCGGGTCGTCGGGCAGCAGCTCGGGGAGGTCGGTGCGCAGGGCCGCCGCGCAGGACGGCTCCAGGACCACCACCGGCAGGTCCAGAGGCGAGACGGCCCCGGGCGCGGCCCCAGCCCCGGCCCGTGCCTCGGCCCCAGCCCGGGCCTCGGGCTCGGCCCCGGCCTCGGACTCTGCACTGCCACCCGCACCCGCACCCGCACCCGCACCCGCACCCGCACCCGCACCCGCACCCACCATGACGTCCAGCGTCCGCCGCATGACCCGGCGTGCCGCGTCGAGCCGGCCCGTCGACACATACGTCAGTCCGCAGCAGACCCGGCCCGGGGGCAGCGCCACCCCGAGGCCCGCCGCCTCCATGACCCGCACCGCCGCGGCGCCGACGTGCGGGGCGAGGTGGTCGGTGAAGGTGTCCGGCCAGAGCGTGAGCGCGGGCGGACGGTCGGAGGCGCGTTCGCCGAACCAGGACACGAAGGACTGCGCGGCCACCCTCGGCATGGCCCGCTCCGGCGTGACACCCGCGATCCTCGCGGCGAACGGCAGCCCCATGGCCACGTTCAGCCGCCGCCCGAACAGGTCGAGCCAGTGCGGCAGTCCGCCCATCGTCCAGTGCGAGCGCGGCCGTTTCAGGGCGCGCCGCCCGGCATAGTGGCCGTGCAGGAACTCCGCCTTGTACGCCGCCATGTCGACGCCCACGGGGCAGTCGCTGCGGCAGCCCTTGCAGGACAGGCACAGGTCGAGGGCGTCCCGGACCTCCTCCGAGCGCAGCCCGTCGGTGATCGTCCCGCCGAGCGCCATCTCGTGGAGCAGGCGGGCCCTGCCGCGTGTGGAGTGCTTCTCCTCGCCGGTGGCCCGGTACGAGGGACACATCACGCCCGACCCCGAACCCGGGCCGTCCGCCCGGCACTTGGCCACGCCCACACACCGGGCCGCCTCCCGCCCGAGGCGTGCCACCGCCCCCGCGCCCCGCCCGGCACCGTACCCCGCGCCCTGCCCCACGACCGGCAGCCCCGCGCCTTGCCCCACGACCGGCAGCCCGGTGAACCTCAGGCCCGAGTCCAGTGGTTCCGGCCGCACCAGCATCCCCGGGTTCAGCCCGCCGTCCGGGTCCCACAGGTCCTTGACCGCGCCGAACAGGGCGACCAGCTCGTCCCCGTACATCTTCGGCAGCAGCTCCGCCCGCGCCTTCCCGTCCCCGTGCTCGCCGGACAGCGAACCGCCGTGCGCCACCACCAGGTCGGCGACCTCCGCCGAGAACTCCCGGAAGCGCGCCACGCCCTCCCGCGTCCACAGGTCGAAGTCGATGCGGACGTGGACGCAGCCGTCGCCGAAGTGCCCGTACGGCACCCCTTGCAGCCCGGACCTCCGCAGCAGCGCACGGAACTCGCGAAGATACGAGCCGAGGCGGGCCGGCGGCACCGCACAGTCCTCCCAGCCCGGCCACGCCTCTCCGCCGTCCGGCGTCCGCGTCGCCGTACCCGCCGCGTCCTCGCGGATCCGCCACAGCGCCCGCTGCCCCGCCGGGTCCCGCACCACCAGGGCGTCCAGGGCGTCCGCCGCCCGCACCAGGTCGGCAGCCGGGCCCGCGCCGTCCGTCTCGACGAACAGCCAGGCCCCGCCGCGCGGCAGCCCGGCCGCCGCCCCGTCCGGCACGAGGTCGGTGGCCATCCCCTCGACGGTCAGCGGCCGGAACGGCAGCAGCCCGGCCGCCGCATCCGCGGCCGCGCTCTCGTCCGCGTACCCGAGGACCACCAGGACGGGTTCGGCCGGCAGCGGCACGAGCCGCACCGTCGCCTCCGTCACCACCCCGAGCGTGCCCTCGCTGCCGCAGAAGAAGCGCGCCACGTCCGCGCCGCGCTCCGGCAGCAGCGCGTCGAGCGCGTAGCCGGAGATGCGGCGCGGCAGGCCCTCCGGGTAGCCGGTGCGCAGCAGCGCGAGCCGACTCTCCACCAGCTCCCGCAGCCCGGCCGGCGCGCCCTGCCACTTCTGCCCGAGGGAGAGCCGCCGGCCGTCGTACGTCACGACGTCGAGGGCCCGCACGTTGTCGGCGGTCGTCCCCCACGCCACCGAGTGCGCGCCGCACGCGTTGTTGCCGATCATGCCGCCGAGGGTGCAGCGGCTGTGCGTGGACGGGTCGGGGCCGAAGGTCAGGCCGTACGGGCGGGCCGCGTCCCGCAGCCGGTCGAGGACGAGCCCGGGCCGGACGACGGCGGTGCGCGCCTCGGGGTCGAGGGACACGACGCCCCGCATGTGGCGGGTGAGATCGAACACGACACCCGTCCCGGTGGCCTGCCCGGCGATGGAGGTGCCGCCGCCGCGGGCGACGACCGGCACCCCGTACACACGGCACACGGCGAGCGCGGCGGCGACGTCGTCGGCGTCGCGCGGGGCGACGACGCCCAGCGGGACGCGCCGGTAGTTGGAGGCGTCCATCGAGGTCAGGGCGCGGGCGGTGGTGGAGAAGTCGACGTCGCCGGAGAGGGCGGCGCGCAGCGCGTGCGCCAGCTCGCCGCCCGGCTCCCCCGCCCGCTCCGGCGCCCGCCCGCCGACCGGCTCGTGCGCCCTCTCCCCCGCCGAATTCTTGTGTGATCCCACGACTACAGAATGTCTCAGTCGTCGTCCCAACGGGCGGACATCCCGCGATCCCGCTCTCCCGACCCGATACGCTCCGCCTCGTGGCCGATATCCAGATTCCCGCTGACATGAAGCCCGCCGATGGCCGTTTCGGCGCGGGCCCCTCCAAGGTGCGTACGGAGGCGCTGGACGCCCTGGCCGCCACCGGCACCTCCTACCTCGGTACCTCCCACCGCCAGGCCCGGGTGAAGAACCTGGTCGGCGAGGTGCGTGCCGGCATCAGTGACCTGTTCTCGCTGCCCGAGGGCTACGAGGTGATCCTGGGCAACGGCGGCTCGACCGCCTTCTGGGACGTCGCGACGCACGGTCTCATCGAGAACAAGTCGCAGCACCTCACCTTCGGCGAGTTCTCGTCGAAGTTCGCGAAGGCCGCGAAGCTGGCCCCGTGGCTGGCCGAGCCGACCGTCGTCTCCTCCGACCCGGGCACCCACCCGGAGCCGGTCGCCGAGGCGGGCGTCGACGTCTACGCCTTCACCCACAACGAGACCTCCACCGGTGTCGCCGCCCCGCTGAAGCGGGTCGCGGGCGCCGACGAGGGCGCGCTCGTCCTGGTCGACGCGACCTCGGGCGCCGGCGGTCTGCCGGTCGACATCACCGAAACGGACGTCTACTACTTCGCGCCGCAGAAGTCCTTCGCCGCCGACGGCGGTCTGTGGCTGGCCGCGTTCTCGCCGGCCGCGCTCGAGCGCGCGAAGAAGATCCACGAGTCGGGCCGGCACATCCCGGAGTTCTTCAGCCTGCCGACCGCGATCGACAACTCGCTGAAGAACCAGACCTACAACACCCCGGCCCTCGCGACCCTCTTCCTGCTCAACGAGCAGCTGAAGTGGATCAACGGCCAGGGCGGTCTGGACTGGGCCGTGGCCCGTACGAAGGAGTCCTCGGACGCGCTGTACGGCTGGGCCGAGGAGTCCAAGTACGCGACGCCGTTCGTCACCGACCCGGCGAAGCGCTCGCAGGTCATCGGCACGATCGACTTCTCCGACGACATCGACGCGGCCGCCGTCGCCAAGGCGCTGCGCGCCAACGGCATCGTGGACACCGAGCCGTACCGCAAGCTGGGCCGCAACCAGCTGCGCATCGCGATGTTCCCGGCGATCGACCCGGCGGACGTGCGGGCGCTCACGGCCTGCATCGACTACGTCATCGGTCAGCTCTGACATCTGGTCGCCGAGGGGCCCGGTCGCGGACGGCACGTCCGCACCCTTCTCGTGCCCGCCGCCCCTCAGCCTCGGCGGAACATCCGCCTGAGGCCGACGACCACGACGGCCGCCAGGCCCAGGACGACGAAGCCCAGCGTGGCGTTGCCCTGGCCCTGGCCGCCCCCGGCACCGCCACCGCCACCGGTGGCGGCCGGACCGGTGCCGGGGGGCTTCGGGTTCCCCGGGCTTCCCGGGCCGGTGCCCGTGGTGCCGGGCGACGGGGTCCCGCCCGCCCGGTCCACGCGGATCACCCTGCTGTTCTTCCCCTCGGAGCCGAACATGAAGGCCGAGCCGTCCGGTGTGTACGTCACGGACTCGGCCTGGCCCTGGAAGGGCGCGGCGACGGCGGTGCCGGCGTCGGCGAGGCGGCCGTTCCTCCAGGCGTACTCCTCGGCCGCGAAGTAGCCGCGCAGGACGAGCCGGTCGCCGTCCGGGGAGAAGGCTCCGTCGGTCACCCAGGGGACCTCGCCGACGCGGCGGAAGACGTTCGTCCGGGAGGCGGAGAGCCGCTCCGGGCCCTCGTAGAGGCCGCCGCCCTTCTGGTTCTTGCTGGCGATGTAGACCCGGCCGGTCTTCGGATGGACCATCAGGGCCTCGGCGTTGCGGGCGCCGTCGGCGTACTTCACGTCGTACTGGGTGGCCCGGACGGTCTGGTCGCGGAGCTCCTTCGGCTCGGGGAAGCGGTAGATCCAGACGTGGTCCCAGGAGCCGTCGAGGTTGTCGCCGATGTCGCCGACGTAGATGTCGCCGTCCGGCCCGACGGAGATGCCCTCCATGTCGCGCGGGGTGCCGACGCCCGCCATGGTCAGGGTCGCGACGGTGCGTCCCGTACGGGAGTCGACGCCGTAGATCAGGGGCGCGTCCTGGTCGTTGTGCGTCCAGTAGACGCCGGGATGCGCGTGGCTGGCGGCGAGGCCGCTCGACTCGGTGATCCGCGGGTCCTCGATGGTGAAGTCGCGGTCGGGGCCCTGGTCGTCCGACACCGCCGCGGCCGCGGCGCCGGCGGCCGGGCCCGCGACCAGCGCGAGGACGGCCGCCGCACCGGCAATGCTCAGGAGTGATCGCATACGGTCCAGCGTGCCATGGTGACACCGGGCGGGCCCGTGCCGCGCGAGCGGCCTGGCGGGCAGGCCGCCCCGGCCTTCCGCGTGGCCGCCGCCCCTCGTGCCGCCGCCCCTCGTGCCGCCACCCCTCGCGTCTCCTCCTTTCGCGTCTCCTCCTTTCGCGCGTCCGCGTCGCACATCGCCTGCCTGCGGTACGCGGTGGGGGTCATCTCGTACCGCTCGCGGAAGCTGCGGCTGAAGACGGTGCCGCTGGTGAACCCCCAGCGGGCCGCGATGGTCTGCACCGGGTGCCCGCGCAGCTCGGGGCGCGCGAGGTCGGCGTGGCAGCGCTCCAGTCTGCGCGCGCGGATCGTCGCCGCGACGCTCGTCTCCTCCCCCCGGAACAGGGCGTACAGACTGCGCAGGGAGACGTGGTGGCGGTCGGCGATCCACCGGGGTGTCAGCTCCGGGTCCCCCAGGTTGTGGTCGATGAAGGCGTCGATCCGCTCCCGGAGGGCCAAGGGGCGTGCCTCGGGCGGCTCCTCGTCGAGGGTGCCGAGTCGCTCGGCGAGGCAGCAGGCCGCCAGTTCGAGGGCGAGCGGCCCGAGCCGTTCCCGGCCGCCGGGCCGGCACTCCGAACCGTGCGTGTGCAACGCGTCCAGGAAACGCGTCAGGACGGCCGCCATGCCCGAGCCCGCCGGGAAGCCCCGGGCGAGGATCCCGTCCACGCGGTCCGCCCGTAAGGGCAGTATCGCTCTCGGCACCTGGAGGACCAGTGTCTCGGCCCTGCCGCCGTCCGTGGTGGCGACGGCGCGCTGCGGACGCGAGGTGTCCATCACCACCATGTCCCCGGCGGCGAGCCGGGACTCGTGGCCGGCGTGGGCGACCTCCATGCGGCCTGCCGTCATCCATCCCACGTGGTACTGCTCGGGGTCGCCCCGTCTGATGAGCGCCGGGGTGCGGCGCGCCGTCATCGGCGAGTACGCGAACCTCGACAGTTGCACCGGACCGAGATCCAGCAACGCGACTTCGGCCTCGAAGCCGGCCGCGCGCTCGCTGCTGATCGCCGTCGGCGCCAGCGAGGCCGACAGCATGTCGGCGAACCACTCGAACCTGTGCTCCGCCGGCACACTCACGGCGGAAACCTCCTGCCACACCATGACCATTCCCCCGTCCATCTGGTCCGGACGGCATCCTGCACCGCGCCGCGCCGGGGACCGAGACGGCTCGCCCGGAAACCGAACCTGCGCCAGGTGTCGTGGATCACTGCTCCACCCCGCTCCGGTACCGAGCGGCGTCGGTGATGATGTCGACCATGCGTTTTCTGTTCGTCGGCGACAGCATGACCATCGGACGCGCCGGCGACTTCACCTGGCGGTACCGGATGTGGCGGCATCTGGAGTCGGTCCTTCCGGGCGGCTACGAGATCGTC
Organism: Streptomyces sp. NPDC004788; assembly: GCF_053601115.1. Lineage (NCBI taxonomy): Bacteria > Bacillati > Actinomycetota > Actinomycetes > Kitasatosporales > Streptomycetaceae > Streptomyces > Streptomyces sp. NPDC004788. Next base: position 46,457 of record NZ_JBSGBF010000023.1, on the reverse strand, counting down.
GGCCCGCGCACCATGCTGTACGAGGCCGCCGACGACGCCGCGACCTCGGACGCGTACGCCGACCCCGGCTTCCCGGCCGCCGCCCGCCGCCACCTGGCCGGCTGGGGCGAAGGCTGGCTGCACATGGCGCCGCTCGTCGGTGAGGTGGTGGCGGCGACCCGCGCGGACACGCTGCTGGTCTCGCTGGGCCTGATCGACCTGGGCTTCTACACCAACAGCGGCCAGACCGTGGAGAACGTCCGTGCCTTCCTGGCCGCGGCCCGTGCCGCGAACCCGGCCGTCCGGGCGGTGCTGCTGCCCGTCATCCCGAACGTCCGCGCCGAGTACGACGCCCCGTTCGCGGCCGAGTGCGAGCGCTTCAACGAGCTGCTCGCGAAGACGGTCGCCGACCTGGACACGGCCGCGTCGCCGCTGCTGCTCGCGACGGTCCCGGAGTCGTACGACATCCACGCGGACACGTACGACGGCACGCACCCGGGCCCGTCGGGCGAGCACAAGCTGGCGGCGGCCTTCGCGGACGCCATGCACCAGGCGTGGAGCCTCGGCGGCCCGTACCGGGCGTAGCACCTGTACGGCTGAACGGCGGACGCCCGCCGGCCAGAAGCCGGCGGGCGTCGGTGGTGCGTCGGGGATCAGTTCCAGGCCTCGCCGTAGAAGTAGGAGCCCGTGCCGTGCAGGCGGTAGTGCGACCCGTACAGGCCGCCGACACAGGTCGTGTTCCACCCCCACTGGTTGGTCGGGATGGACCCGACCATCACGCCGGTGTCGGCGTCCCACAGTTCGGCACGCCCCCAGTAGGCGAGCGCGGTGTGATGCCCGCCGAAACAGACCTGGTGGTTGCCGTTGGCGGGAAGGGTGCCGCTCCAGCACTCCGTCGAGCCCGTGCTCGCGCACGACACGCTGTCCGAGGCGCTCGCCGGGACGGCGGTGACACCGATCGCAACGGCCGCCAGGGTCGACGCCATCAAGCCCAGACGGGCGAATCGCTTCTTCTGCACGTTCCGTTCTCCGTTCACGTCCTGTGGGGTTCTTACGGGACGTCACAGTAGGAACAGAGGTGGTCGGCCGGGTGTGCGATGCACGCAGACCAGTTCGACGATGCGCGCATCACTCCGTGACGGCGTCGACCTCGATCTCCACCAGCCAGTCGGGGTCGATGAAGCGGGACACCTCCACGAAGGTGGTCACCGGGCGGATGTCGGCGAACCGCTCGCCGTGGGCCTTGGCCGCCTCCTTCCAGGTGGTGATGTCGGTGAGCATGATCCGGGTGCGTACGACGTCGTCGAGCGAGGCGCCGGCGGCCTTCAGCGCGGTCTCGGCGATGTCGATGCAGCGGACCGTCTGGGCGTGCACGTCGCCGACGCCGGCGGTGGTCCCGTCGTCCGCGATGGGCGCGGTGCCGGCCACGGCGACGTGGGAGCCCTTGCGGACGGCGCGCGAGAAGCCGATCTCCGGCTCCAGCGGCGATCCCGAACCGATGTTCTTCCTGGTGCTGTTGATGTTCACGCGTTCATGATCGCCCGTCACGGCGGATGGCGAGTCGCCGCCGACGGCGTGCCGGCTCGGCCGTGCGTATCGTTGGCGACGCCTATGCCACCGCCGGCGTCCCCGTCTACGTCATCGCGGACCCCTACACGGGCCGGTGCATCGCCTACACGAAGCCCGAGGACGGCGAGTACACGGAGGAGGTCCGGGTTCCCTTCGGCACCGACCTCGACCTGACCAAGACCCCTCTGGATCTCGTCCTCAAGACCGACGGGTTCCCCCGCCACTGAACCGGAGGAACCCGTCGGCCCGGACACTCACTCCGCCGTCACCAGGCGAACGCCTCCGGGGACGGTCCCGGGCCCGGGAAGATCTCGTCGAGGGAGGCGAGCAGCTCCTCGCCCAGTTCGACGTCGAGCGCGCGCAGGGCGCCCTGGAGCTGCTCCGGGGTGCGCGGGCCGACGATCGGGCCCGTGACGCCGGGGCGGGTGAGCAGCCAGGCGAGGGCCGTCTCGGCCGGGTCCAGGCCGTGCTTGTCGAGCAGGTCCTCGTACGCCTGGATACGGGCGCGCTGCGCCGGATCGGCGAGCAGGTCCGCGGCCCGGCCGGACGCGCGGCGGCCGCCCTGGACCTCCTTGCGGATGACGCCGCCGAGGACGCCGCCGTGCAGCGGCGACCAGGGGATGACGCCGAGGCCGTACTCCTGGGCGGCCGGGATGACCTCCATCTCGGCGCGCCGCTCGTAGAGGTTGTAGAGGCACTGCTCGCTGACCAGGCCGACCATCCCGCGGCGGGCTGCGGCCTCGTTGGCCTGGGCGATCTTGTAGCCGGGGAAGTTGGAGGAGCCGGCGTAGAGGATCTTGCCCTGCTGGATCAGGACGTCAATGGCCTGCCAGATCTCCTCGAACGGGGTCGAGCGGTCGACGTGGTGGAACTGGTAGACGTCGATGTAGTCCGTGCCGAGGCGCTTGAGGCTGGCCTCGACGGCCCGGCGGATGTTCACCGCGGAGAGCTTGTCGTGGTTGGGCCACGCGGGCCCGTCCGGGCCCATGTTCCCGTACACCTTGGTGGCCAGGACCACCTTGTCGCGGTGGGCCGGGTCCTTGGCGAACCAAGAGCCGATGATCTCCTCGGTGCGGCCCTTCTCCTCGCCCCAGCCGTAGACGTTGGCCGTGTCGAAGTAGGTGAGGCCCGCGTCGAGGGCGGCGTCCATGATGGCGTGACTGGTCGATTCGTCCGTCTGCGGGCCGAAGTTCATCGTGCCGAGGACGAGTCGGCTGACCTTGAGTCCCGTGCGTCCGAGCTGCGTGTACTCCATGCGCACCAAGCCAACTCCTTCGAGTGGGCTCGAAGCAAGCGCCTGTTCCGGCGAGGCTCGGGCGCGGGCCGGCGGCGCGGCTCCACGCACACCCGCACCAACTCGCCGTACCGGACGAGCACTTCGCCGATCAGGACGTCTCCCGGGCGATCCTCATCACGGCCGCCCCGAAGAGCGAGGTGACGGTGGCCACGCGGGGCGGCGCGGGTCAGGCGCGGCAGGCGACGATCGCGTACCCCTGGTTCTCGGCGGGGCGCAGCCCGGTCCGACGCGTGCCGAACAGCAGCCGGCCCAGGGCCAGGACCGTGTGGTAGCAGTGCACGGAGGAGGCCACGCCGAGGATCCGGGGGCTGTCGACGAAGAACGGCAGCTCGGCGTCGACGTAGTCGAACGCTGCCTGCACCTGCGCGGGGACGGGCAGGACGTCCGCGCCGAGGCGGCTGGTGAGAAACTCGTACGCCATCCGGTCGCGGACGGCGCGCAGCTCGACGTCGGTGCGCAGCGCCCTTCGCACGCGGGCCCGCACCTCCTGGTAGCCGGGCTGGTCCAGGAACACGGACAGCGGTCTCGCCCGCACCCGCCCGGCCGCCGCCGGTCCGATGTCCTCCAGCGCGCCCTCGATGCGGCGGCGCACGCCGCGGAGCTGCTTGGCGGTGCTTCTGCGGGCGTCGGCCGGCTCGTACCCGAGGGACACGAGCATGGCCTCCAGGGCGACATCGGTGTGCACGACGTCGACGAGGTCGAAGCGCTCCGTCGCCCAGCGCAGGGCCTCGGCGAGGCGGTGCCGGCTGAAGTAGCTGTTGCCCGTGCTCACGCCGAAGAGGGCGTGGTCGCCGTGTTCGAGAAGGGGTGCGCTACGGGTGCCGAAGGCTAAGACGTCGAGTCGGCGGTCGGTCAGGGTCTGCTGGTCTTCGTAAGGGGACATGTCGATCTCATGCCCACCCTGGGTGACCGCAATGCCGATAGGCCCTCGAAAGTGTGACGCTGAGTAATCAACGAGAGGGCTTACGCGCCGTCGTGCGCCCCCCGCGCGTCGGAGGCACGCAGCGACGGCCGGGCCTCCCGGCCCGGCCCTCGAGGGCTACTGCCCGACCACCGACGCCACCGCGACGATCGCGAACATCAGCACGAGCACACCGGCCATGATCCGGTTACGGGTTTTCGGGTCCACCCAACGAGGTTAACCCGGCGCGCCGAGCGGCCACGCGGCGACCGTCTCGTAGCGCGGCTGGGCGCCCGGGGTGCCGCCGCCCGGGAGGTTGCTGCGGACCAGGGCCAGCTCGCCGACCTCCCAACGGGTGCCCTCGAAGTCGGCCAGGGCGGCGACGAAGGGGCGCAGGTCGACGTCGGTGGCGCGGCTGCGGGCGACGGTGAGGTGGGCCTGGTAGCGGCGGTGCTCGTCCATCGGGACGCCGGCCCGGCGGGCGGCGGCGTCGGCGCGCTCGGCGAGGAGGCGCATCTCGTCCAGGTCGCCCGCCGCGCCCGTCCACAGCACCGCCCGCCCGAAGTGCCCTCCGCCGTGCAGCCGCAGCGGGAACGGCGCCGTGCGGTGCGCGGCCCGGCCGAGCCGGGCCCGCAGGTCCGGCAGCAGCTCCTCGTCGACCTCGCCCATGAACGCGAGCGTGAAGTGCCAGCCGGGGCGCGAGGTCCAGCGCAGGCGGTCCGCGTGGGGCAGGTGGGCGAGGCGGTCGACCTCGCGGGCCAGCTCGGCGAGCTGCGCGGGCGGCGGGACGACGGCGGCGAAAAGCCTCATGAGGCGAGTGTGGCAGGCGCCGACCGCACTAGCCTCTGCCGAATGGAGAACGGGATCATGATCAGGCGGGGCGCGGCGGACGACGTTCCCGCGATGCTCGGGATATTCGACAGCGCGGTGGTGTGGCTGAACGAGCACGGCATCACGGCGCAGTGGGGAACGGAGCCGTTCAGCGCCCGCCCGAAGACGGTGGAGCTGATCGAGCAGCTGGTCGCCGAGGGCGAGCCGTGGATCGCCGAGATCGACGGCGTCCCGATGGGGACTCTGACGCTCACCCCGCGGCCGGGCGTGTACGTGCCGCCGGCGGAGGAGCCCGAGCGGTACGTGCGCTTCCTCGCGACCGACGGGCGGTGCCACGGCCGGGGCGTGGGCGCGGCGCTGCTCGCGCACGCGGCGGAGGAGACGCGGCGGGCGGGCGTGTCGCTGCTGCGGGTGGACTGCTTCGCGGGGAGCGAGGGACGGCTCGTGGAGTACTACGAGCGGCAGGGGTTCACCCGGACGGAGGCGTTCGCGGTGGGCGAGTGGCCGGGGCAGGTTCTGGAGCGGCGGGTCTGACGAGCCCTGGGGTACGGGTACGGGGGCGGCGCCCCCGTACCCGTACCCGAGCGGGGACTACGCCGCCGACGCCAGGGCGGGCTCGCGCTCCTGCGGGACGAAGCGGACCGTCGGGTGGCCGTGCTGCCAGCCCATCGCCACCTTCAGGCCGCCCACCCGGGCCAGCACCAGGCCGATGGCGGCCGCCGCGAGCAGGGAGACCAGACCGCCCGTCGCGAAGCCGACGCGCGCGCCGTAGGTGTCGGTCACCCAGCCGAGGAGCGGCGCGCCGATCGGGGTGCCGCCGGCGAAGACCATCATGTAGAGGCTCATCACGCGGCCGCGCATGACCGGGTCCGTCGCCATCTGGACGGCGGAGTTGGCGCTGATGTTGACCGTGAGGCCGATCATGCCGATCGGGACGAGCAGCAGCGCGAACAGCCAGAACGCGGGCGACAGGGCCGCCGCGATCTCCAGGGCTCCGAAGACGCCCGCCGCGACCACCAGCATGCGCAGCCGGGTCGAGCCGCGGCGCGCCGCGAGGAGGGCGCCGGCGAGGGAGCCGGCGGCCATGAGCGTGTTGAGGAAGCCGTACGTCCCGGCGCCGACGTGGAAGACCTCGCCGGAGAAGGCGGTCAGCCAGATCGGGAAGTTGAACCCGAAGGTGCCGACGAAGCCGACGAGGACGATCGGCCAGATCAGGTCCGGGCGCCCGGCCACGTACTTCAGTCCCTCGCGCAGCTGGCCCTTGCCGCGCGGGGCGCGCTCCACCTTGTGGAGTTCGCTCGTCCGCATCAGCAGCAGGCCGGCGATCGGCGCGAGGAAGGACAGCGCGTTGATGAGGAACGCCCAGCCGCTGCCCACCGTGGAGATCAGCACACCGGCGACGGCGGGGCCGACGAGCCGGGCGGACTGGAAGTTCGCCGAGTTCAGCGAGACCGCGTTGCGCAGCTGCGCCGGGCCGACCATCTCGGAGACGAAGGACTGCCGGGTCGGGTTGTCGACCACGGTGACCATGCCGAGCAGGAAGGCGATCAGGTACACGTGCCAGACCTGGACCTGGCCGGTCAGGGTCAGCAGGGCCAGGGTCAGTCCGCACAGTCCGAGCGCGGTCTGGCTGGCGAGGAGGATGCGGCGCTTCGGGTAGCGGTCGGCGATGACGCCGCCGTACAGGCCGAACAGCAGCATCGGCAGGAACTGGAGCGCCGTCGTGATGCCGACGGCGGCGGCGGAGCCGGTGAGGCTCAGGACCAGCCAGTCCTGGGTGATCCGGGCCATCCACGTACCGGTGTTGGAGACGATCGCTCCACTGAAGAACAGCCGGTAGTTCCGGATCCCGAGCGAGGAGAAGGTTCCCTTGCGGGCCCCTCCGCTCGCACGCGAATAGTGTGCGGGTTTATGGACGGGTGCGGAGTCTGCTCCGGGTCCCGTACTCAAAGTGCGTCGCCTCCTCGGCCATCGGTGCTAGAGGTGTGCGAGCTTCTCCAGGACCGGGGCAGCCGCGCGAAGCTTGGCCCACTCGTCCTCGTCCAGACCTTCGGCGAGGGTGGCGAGCCAGGCGTTCCGTTTGCGGCGGGACTCTTCCAGCATGGACTCCGCCTGCTCGGTCTGCCTGACCACCTTCTGCCGCCGGTCGTCGGGATGCGGCTCCAGCCTGACCAGGCCCTTGGCTTCGAGCAGCGCGACGATGCGGGTCATCGACGGCGGCTGGACGTGCTCCTTGCGGGCCAGCTCACCGGGGGTGGCCGAGCCGCAGAGCGACAGGGTGCCGAGCACCGACATCTCGGTCGGGCTCAGCGACTCGTCGACGCGCTGGTGCTTCAGGCGCCGGCTCAGCCGCATCACGGCGCTGCGGATCGCGTTCACGGCCGCGGCGTCGTCGGCGGTGACGTCGCCATGGGACAGGTCAGGCATGTCCTTAGCGTAACTCATTACTCTTCCTAAAGACCAATCGGGACCCCGGGCCGAAAACACCGTGTCGCAATCTGTCACCCAAATGAGTGAGAGCGATCCGGAAAGTGACGCAGAGGGCCCTTGCCCGGCGCGAACCTGACGGGCATGGATTCGACCGTGCTCAGCCTGCGCATCGACGGAGAGCTGCTCGAACGGCTCCGCGGACACGCCGCCAGACGCGGAATGAGCGTCCAGGACTATGTCGCCCGGACGCTCATTCGCGAGGATTTCGACGAGCGGTTCAAGACCGCGGTCGAGGAGACGGAGAAGTTCTACGGGGCCTCCGACGCACCCCGGGACCGCACGGACGCGGGCCGGATGGACCCCGATCAGGTCAGGCCGAGCGCCGGCATCGCGTAGTAGAAGACGAAGACCGCCGACACGACGTACATCGCCACCGGGACCTCACGGCCCCGCCCGGCCGCGAGCCGCAGCAGGGTGAAGGCGATGAAGCCGATGCCGATGCCGTTGGTGATCGAGTACGTGAACGGCATCATCACCATGGCCAGGAAGGCCGGCATGGCGATGGTGTGGTCGCTCCAGTCGATCTCCTTGACCGAACCGGCCAGGATCAGGAAGCCCACCGCGAGCAGCGCGGGCGTGGCCGCCTGCGACGGCACCATCGTGGCGAGCGGCGTGAGGAACAGCGCGACCGAGAACAGCGCGCCGGTCACCACCGAGGCGAGGCCCGTGCGGGCGCCCTCGCCGACACCGGCCGTGGACTCCACGAAGCAGGTGGTGGCGGAGGAGGAGGTGGCACCGCCGGTGGCGACGGCGAAGCCGTCGACGAGCAGGACCTTGTTGATGCCCGGGAAGTTGCCGTCCTTGTCCATCAGCTCGGCCTCGTCGCCGACGCCGAGGATCGTGCCCATGGCGTCGAAGAAGCAGGACAGCAGGACGGTGAAGACGAAGAGGACGCCCGTCAGGACGCCGACCTTGTGGAAACCGCCGAACAGGCTGAACGAGCCGAACAGGCCGAAGTCGGGGCTGGCGACCGGGTTGCCGGGCCACTCCGGGGTGGTGAGGCCCCAGGACGGGACGTCGACGACGGCGTTGACCACCATCGCGACGATCGTCATCGCGACGATGGAGATCAGGATCGCGCCCGGCACCTTGCGGACGATCAGCGCGAGCGTGAGCAGCGTGCCCAGGATGAAGATCAGCACGGGCCAGCCGCTGAGGTGGCCGGTGCCGCCGAGCTGGAGCGGGACCGTGGTGTGCGCGGCGTCGGGGATGCGGGAGACGAAGCCCGAGTCGACGAGGCCGATCAGCATGATGAACAGGCCGATGCCGATCGCGATGCCCTTGCGCAGGCCGGCCGGGACCGCGTTCATGACGCGCTCGCGCAGACCGGTCGCGACGAGGAGCATCACGACGAGGCCGGCGAGGACGACCATGCCCATGGCGTCCGGCCAGGACATCTTCGGCGCGAGCTGGAGCGCGACGACCGTGTTGACGCCGAGGCCGGCGGCGAGCGCGATCGGCACGTTGCCGATGACGCCCATGAGCAGCGTGGTGAGGGCCGCGCTCAGGACGGTCGCGGTGACGAGCTGACCACCGTCGAGCTGGTGCCCGTACATGTCCTTGGCGCTGCCGAGGATGATCGGGTTCAGCACGATGATGTAGGCCATCGCGAAGAAGGTGGCGAAGCCGCCCCGGACCTCACGCGCTACAGTGGAGCCGCGCTCCGTGATCTTGAAGAAACGGTCGAGGCCGGAGACGGGACCCGTGGGGAGCTGATCCTCGGGGGCCGTGGCCTTGGCGGTGGCCGTCGTACTCATGGGGGTGGGTTCCTCTTCGAGAGAAAAATGCGTCCCTTTGGCGGTTCATACGAAGGGAACCTGCCGGAGGCAAACCGTTTCAGTATGAACACATGAACGAACGTGAGTCCATCTCCGCGCGTAGACAGCGAAACCGGCGGCCTAGACTGAGCCGCATGGCGAAGTGGACACCGAAGCACGAGGCACCCGAGCCCCTTGAGGGGCCCGTCGTCGCCACCATCACCGGCGGCACGATCCTCTGGTTCGTCCTGTTCCTCGTCCAGGTCCCCTTCTACGGCTGGTTCGCCGACCACAACGCGACGTCGTGGGTGTGGACCTGCCTGGCCGGCGCGGGCCTCGGGCTCATCGGCATCTGGTACGTACGGAAGCGGGACGCGGCGATCAAGCGCCACCGGGCGGCCGAGGGCGCACAGGCCGCGCAGGAGTGACTTCTCGGCAGGTGACCGGACGCATCCGGTCGTACCGTCGAGAACATGACTGAGCGGACGCAGACCGACAGCCGCGCCACGCCCCCCGTGGTGCACCGCCCCGCCGGCCTCACCTCCGCCGAGGTCGCCGAGCGCGTCGCGCGCGGCGAGGTCAACGACGTACCCGTCCGCAGCTCCCGCTCCACCGCCGACATCGTCCGCGCCAACGTCTTCACCCGCTTCAACGCGATCATCGGCGTGCTGTGGCTGGTCATGCTGTTCGTCGCGCCGATCCAGGACAGCCTCTTCGGCTTCGTGATCATCGCCAACACCGGCATCGGCATCGTCCAGGAGCTCCGCGCCAAGAAGACCCTCGACGGGCTCGCCGTCATCGGCGAGGCCAGGCCCACCGTCCGGCGCGACGGCGTCGCCGCCGGGATCTCCACCTCCGAGATCGTCCTCGGCGACCTGATCGAGCTCGGGCCGGGCGACAAGGTCGTCGTCGACGGCGTGGTCGCCGAGGCCGACGGCATGGAGATCGACGAGTCGCTGCTGACCGGCGAGGCCGATCCCGTCCTGAAGCGGCCCGGCGACCCGGTGATGTCCGGGTCGTTCGTCGTCGCGGGCGGCGGCGGCTTCACCGCCACCAAGGTCGGGCGGGAGGCGTACGCGGCGCAGCTCGCCGAGGAGGCGTCCCGCTTCACGCTCGTCCACTCCGAGCTGCGCACCGGCATCTCCACGATCCTCAAGTACGTGACGTGGATGATGGTCCCGACCGCGCTCGGGCTCGTCATCAGCCAGCTCGTCGTCAAGAACAACGACTTCAAGGAGTCCGTCGCCCGGACCGTCGGCGGCATCGTCCCGATGATCCCCGAAGGGCTCGTCCTGCTCACCTCCGTGGCCTTCGCGATCGGCGTGATCCGGCTCGGGCGCAGGCAGTGCCTCGTGCAGGAGCTGCCCGCGATCGAGGGCCTCGCCCGCGTCGACGTCGTCTGCCTCGACAAGACGGGCACGCTGACCGAGGGCGGCATGGACGTCACCGAGCTGCGCATGCTGAACGGCGCCGACGAGTCGTACGTACGGAAGGTGCTCGGCGCCCTCGGCGAGTCCGACCCGCGGCCGAACGCCTCGCTCCAGGCCGTCATCGACGCGTACCCGGACGCGGTGGACTGGCGGTGCACCGAGTCGCTGCCGTTCTCGTCGGCGCGCAAGTACAGCGGCGCCGCGTTCAGCGAGGGCGACGGCGAGGACTCCACCTGGCTGCTCGGCGCGCCCGACGTGCTGCTGCCGGACGGCGACCCGGCGCTCGGCGAGGTCGACCGGCTCAACGAGCAGGGCCTGCGGGTGCTGCTGCTCGCCCGGGCCGCGACCGACCTCGACTCCCCCGACGTGGCCGCCGGCGCCCGGGCCACCGCGCTCGTCGTCCTGGAGCAGCGGCTGCGGCCCGACGCCGCCGACACCCTCGCGTACTTCGCCGACCAGAACGTCACCGCCAAGGTCATCTCCGGCGACAACGCGGTCTCCGTCGGCGCCGTCGCCGGCAAGCTCGGCCTGCCCGGCGCCGCCGACACCGTCGACGCCCGCACCCTGCCCACCGAGCGCGACGCGATGGCGACGGCCCTCGACGCGAACGCGGTCTTCGGCCGGGTCACCCCGCAGCAGAAGCGCGCCATGGTCGCCGCGCTGCAGTCCCGCGGACACACCGTCGCCATGACGGGCGACGGCGTCAACGACGTGCTGGCCCTGAAGGACGCCGACATCGGCGTCTCCATGGGCTCCGGCTCCGAGGCCACCCGGGCCGTCGCCCAGATCGTCCTCCTCGACAACTCCTTCTCGACCCTCCCGTCGGTCGTCGCCGAGGGCCGCCGGGTCATCGGGAACATCACGCGCGTCGCGACCCTCTTCCTGACGAAGACGGTCTACTCCGTGCTGCTCGCGATCCTGGTCGTGGTCAGCCAGGTCGAGTACCCGTTCCTGCCCCGCCACCTCACCCTGCTGTCCACCCTCACCATCGGCGTCCCCGCCTTCTTCCTGGCCCTCGCCCCCAACAAGGAGCGCGCCAGGCCCCACTTCGTCCGACGGGTCATGCGGTACGCGATCCCCGCCGGCGTCATCGCGGGCGCGGCCACCTTCGCCACGTACCTCCTGGCCCGCCACCACTACACCGGCCCCGGCGCTCTCGACGCCGAGACCAGCGCCGCCACCCTCACCCTCTTCCTCGTCTCCATGTGGGTCCTCGCGATCATCGCCCGCCCCTACACCTGGTGGCGGATCACCCTGGTCGCGGCGATGGGCGCGGCCTTCCTCCTCGTCCTCGTCGTGCCGTCGCTCCAGCGCTTCTTCGCACTGAAGCTGGTGGGCGTGACGATGCCGTGGACGGCGGTGGCGATCGCCGTGGTGGCGTCGGCGGTCCTGGAGGTCGCCTGGCGGTGGGTGGGGCGGCGGTTCCCGGCCTGAACCCCCCTCCCGCGCGACGTCCGGTGGCACGATGACGGGCGTGGACAAGGCATACGAGGCAGACACCGCACCCGGCGCCGGATTCGCCCGTACGTTCGCCCGTACGGTCTGGCAGGTCATGGAGCCCGTGCACGCCGTCACCTACTTCGCGCCCGAGAGCCGCGCGGCCCACCGCGCGGTCGGGCTGCGCGGCTTCTGGATGGGGTACTTCGCGGCGCGGGCCGCGCCGCTGGGGGCGGTGGCGGCCGGGGTGGTGGAGGCCGCGTTCTACAACTTCCACCCGGCGATGGTGCGGCGGGCGATCCCCGACGCGTGGGGCTTCGCGGCGCCCGAGGCGGTGCTGAAGGCGCGTACGGAGGCGGCGGCGGCGGCGCTGCGGCGGGTCGCGCCGTCGGTGGCGGAGGCGGCCGCGGAGCTGCTGCCGCTGCTCGGGCGGGTGGTCGGGGCGGCGGACGGTGCCGGGCGGCCGCTGTTCGCGGCGAACCGGGGCGTGACCGCGCCCGAGGACCCGGTGGGCGCGCTCTGGCAGGCCACCACGGCCCTGCGCGAGCACCGCGGCGACGGCCACGTCGCCCTCCTCGCCGCCGAGGGCCTGGACGGCTGCGAGGTCCACGTCCTCTTCGCCGCGTCGGAGGGCGGCGCGCCGACGGCGACGCTCCGCGAGAACCGCGGCTGGACGGAGGACGACTGGCGGGCGGCCACGGACCGGCTCGCCGGGCGCGGGCTGCTCGACGCCGACAGGGCCGTCACGGCGGAGGGCCGCGCCCTTCGCGCCCACATCGAGGACCGGACGGACGCCCTGGCCGTACGGCCGTACCGCGACGCCCTCTCGGCGGCGGAGGCGGACCGGGTGGTGGCCGTCCTCGGGCCGCTGGCCGGCGAGGTCCTGGACTCGGGGACGATCCCGTTCCCGAACCCGATGGGGCTGCCGGCGCGGCGGCCCTGAAGACGCCCCCCTTCTGCCACGGGGCCGGCACCCGTGGCGCGGCGGCCCTGAAGACGACCCCGCTGTTTGCCACGGGGGCCCCGGGTGCCGGCCCCTCGCGCGCGCCTCGCGTCGACGCGCGGGACCGGCTAGTCGAACCAGCGGTCCCGGGCCAGCTCCGCCGTCCGCGACGGGTCCTCCAGGAGCGCCGCCACCTCGAAGCGGCGCGGCCACTGGCCGGCCGCCCACGCCAGGCCCGCCGCCACGCCCTCCAGGGTGGCCGCGTGGATGACGCCGTCCGGGGTGCGGCGCCAGTCCAGCTCGACGCCGGCCGCGCGCAGCTCGTCGTGCTCGATGTACGTGGCCGGGGTGGCCGGCCCGAGCAGGGCGTGGACCGACAGCGGGACCTCGTGCTCCTCGCCGACCGTCGTCACCTCCGCCTCGACCGCCTCGCTCAGCCGCCGCACCTGGAACAGCTCCGCCAGGTCGGCGGCGCGGGCCGGGGCGACCGGGAGGAGCGGCAGGCCGCCGGTGAGCGGCAGCAGGTCGGGCGCGTCGGCGACGAGGGCGTCGGCGGCGTCGACGACGACCAGGGCGCCGTCCACGACGGCGCGCAGCTCGTCGGGGAGGGTGACCTGCTCGGGGTCGAGGTCGGCCAGCGCGGTGTAGAGGGCGTGGAGCTGGGCGCCGGACACCTCGCGGGCCGGGTCGGCGAGCCGGGCCAGGAGTTCGGCGGCGCCGCCCGGCTCGTCCAGCAGGGCCCGCACCGAGGTGCGGACGCCGAGCGCCCGCAGCACCTGCTCGTCCTCGAAGCCGGTCGCGTCGGCGGCGTCGTACAGGCCGATGAGCAGCGGGTCCGTGCCGGCCGCGCGCAGTCCGGCGGGACGCCGGCCGTCGAGGACGGGGTGGTCGCGCAGCCACCAGGCGGTGTACGACCGCACGGTCTCGGTCGTGCCGTCCGGCAGCAGCACCCGCACCGGCTGGGTCAGCGCGTCCCGCAGCGGCGGCTGCGCGAGCAGGGCCAGCGCCTGCGGCCAGGCGTCGTCGTCGACCAGGTCCAGGTCCCGTACGGCGACGATCTCGGTCGCCACCGGCGGCACCGGGGTCTCGGGCAGCCGGTCCAGGACGTCCTCGCACCAGACGTCGACGGCGTCGAGCAGCCCGGCGTCGTCCGGCTCGGCGAAGTCGCCCTCGCGCGGCTCCAGTTCGTCGGGGTCGAGGACCAGGTCGGCGGCGCGGACCAGCTGGAACCCGGCGAGCACGCCGACGGCGGCGAGCGGCTGCTCGCCCCAGCGCGCCGCCAGGTCGGCGTCGACGAGCGCCAGTTCGCCCTCGCGCATCACGGCGGCGAACGGCGAGCCGGGCAGCACGAGTTCGCCCGCCGGGGCCAGTTCGCCGTCCTCGTCGGGCAGCGCGAGCGCGCCGAGCCACGGCTCGTCGCCGGGCGCCAGGTCCGCGTCCCGCACGAGCGCGAGGACGGTCTCGGCGAGCTCCTCGGCGTCCAGGGCGTCGCCGTCCTCGTCCCAGATCTCCCCCGCGTCGAGGGAGCCGGCCACCGCGGCCCGCACCTGGGGCGTGGTCAGCACCGCGCGCGGGGTGGCCGGCACGGCGCCGAGCTTCTCCAGGATGGGGTGGGCGGCGTCCGGGTGGGCCACCTTCAGGCCGAGCCGGCCCAGGTCGGCGGGGGTGTGGTCCTGCGGCAGGAGGACCTGGCGCGGGCCGATGGTGGTGCGGACGCGGGGCCCCGCCGGCGCCTCCTCCTCGCCCTCGTACGGCTCCGCGTCGGACTCCGTGCCCAGCAGGGGGACGGGCAGCCCGGTCAGCCGGTCCGGGTCGACGCCCGCCAGCGAGTCGTACAGGCGCCACCACCACCCCGGCGTCCGGTGCACGCCCGCGAGCCGGTCGATCGCCTCCGTCAGCGGCAGCCGGCCCACGCCGAGCGTGCGCAGCTCCACCCGGCGCTCCAGGCCCGCCGGCAGCAGCGTCGGGAACACCTCCGCGAGCACCGCGACGGTCTCCGCGCCCGCGCCCTCGACGACCTCCGCCTCGATCGGCCGCAGCGCCGGCAGCTCCTCCGAGGCGGCCGCCGGGGCGAGGAACGCCACGCGCGGCAGCCGCTCCAGGATCGCCGCCCGCAGCGCCCCGTCGAGCGCGCCCTTGCCCAGCGGGCCCGGTACGAGGTCGAGCGTGCCGGTCGACACCGGCTGCCAGTCGGCGAGCAGCTCGGCGTACGCCTCCCCCGCCCTGTCGATGAGGAAGTCCGTCAGCGGCCCCGGCGCCGGGTGGCGGCGCGCGGTGTCCAGCGGGAAGGACGCGATGAGCAGGGCCGGGATGCCGAGGGGCTCGTCGGTGGGGGTCGGGGCGTGGACCACGGCGTCGGTACGCGGGTACTGCGGCGCGCCGTCGACGTCCACGGGCACGGCCCAGGTCACCGCCCAGTGCGGGCGCAGGCGCTCCTCGGTCGGGCGGTCCTTGAGCAGGTCGGCGGCGAGCGGGCCGGTGTGGCTGACGGTCCGCCAGCGGCGGGTGCCGGTCGCGGAGTCGGTGACGTGGACGTAGCCGTCGTGCTCCGCGCGGGTGAGGGTGCGGGCCGTGCCGCCGGCCGTCTCGACGACGACCTCCGTCAGGCCCGGGAGGGTCAGCAGCAGGGCGTCGTCGACGGAGTCGAGCAGCCGCTCGGCCAGGTCGACGGCGGCGGCGTCGCGCAGCGGCAGGACCACGACCGTGTCGTAGCCGTCGGGCGCGGTGCCCTCGGCGGGCAGCGGGAGGCGCAGGAGCGGTACGTGGCCGTCGCGGCGGCGCAGCTCGTCCCCCAGGCCCGGGCTGTGCCGGGCCACGTCCGCGGCGAGCTCGCGGGCCTCCGCGAGGGACCAGCGGACGCCGCCGTGACGGCCGAGGACGGCCGGCTCGTCGGAGACGGCGAGCACGGCGGCGAAACCGACGCCGAAGCGGCCGACGGCGCCGGTGTCGCGCTCCGTGCGCTTGGCGGAGGCGCGGAGGGTGGACAGCGACTCGACGCCGGCGGCGTCGAGCGGGGCGCCGGTGTTCGCGGCGGCGAGCACCGCCGGGCCGTCGGCGTCCGCCGGGTGCAGCGTCAGGCGCAGCCGGCCGGTGACGCCGGCGCGGCGGGCGGCGTCGGCGGCGTTCTGCGCGAGCTCCACGACGAGCCGGTCCCGGTAGCCGCCGAGGACCAGGTCCTCCTCGGCGTTCGCGTCCTCCCGGAACCTGGCCGGCCCCGCCGCCCACGCGTCGAGCACGCCCCTCCGGAGCCGTGCGGTACCGAAGGGGTCGGTTCCGTCGGTCGACGTCCTGACGCTGACGCTCACGTCTGACTCCACTCTGAGGTGCGGTACGGGTATCGGGCCGGTGCCCGAAGGTACCGCGCCCGCCCCCACCCCGACGGCGGGGGCACGTCACCCCCGAGGGGGCGCGCGGGGGCGCGAACGCGCCGACGCCCGTACCGGTCGCCTCCTACGAGTGGCCCAGGTCCTCCGACGCGCCGTCCGGTTCCGTCACGGAGCCCGAGTCCGGCGCCGGGCGGAGCGGGAACTCGTCCGCCGAGACCGAGTCGAGGACGGGCGCCGCCGGGCGCGGGGGCTTCGGCATGACGGCCGCTTCGGAGTGCCCGCCGCAGCCGTACGACAGCGACACCACGCGGCCGTCGGCCGGCGAGAACTGGTTGGCGCAGACGCCGAAGCCCTGCTTCAGGGAACCGGCGAGCGGCACCAGGAAGGCGCAGGACACGCAGGTCGCGGGCGCGGCCTGGGCCATCGGCGTGTTGGCGCCGAACGCCTCGTCCCAGCGGTCGGCGGCCTGGTGGAGCCCGTAGCGGGAGAGGACCCGCGCGCGCCGCATGCCGAGTTCCTCGGCGACGGCCGCGATCGCGCCGCGCGAGGTGCCGCGCTGGGTGATCTCCGCGTCCTCGGCGTCGAGGTGGTCGGCCATCTCCTCCGAGACCACGGAGTTCGGCGGCGGCGCGTCCTCGCCCGAGTAGCCCGGCTCCAGGCGCAGGTCGTCCTGCTCGGTGGGCAGCAGGTCGCCGGGGCCCAGGTCGCCGGGGCGCAGCCGCTCGCTCCACGGCACCCACTCGGGGGCGAGGAGGGCGTCGGGGCCCGGCAGCAGGACGGTTTCGTCGAGCGTGACGTTCTTCGCGCGGGAGGCGCGGGTGAGGGTCACGGCCCAGCGCCAGCCGCGGTACCCGGGCTCCTTGCACTCGAAGAAGTGGGTGACCACGCGGTCGCCCTCGGCGACGAGCTCCACGTGCTCGCCGACGACGCCGGGCGCGGCCGCCTCCTCGGCGGCCTCCCTCGCGAGGTCTACCGCCTCGGCGCAGAGACGGTCTGGGGTACGCGTGGCTCGCGGGGTACGCGTGGCTCGCGGGGTACGGCTTCGCGTCGTCGCAGCACTCACAGGTCTCGCTCTTCTCCTACGCCGTCTCACGGGTGCGCCGGCCGAGGAGCGGGAGGTTCCGGGCCGTGAGCGGAGCGGACCAGAGGGCCGCATCGACGTCCACGCCCGACGATGTCTCGCATGTCTCGGGCACACCTATCGTCATCCATTCTGCGGGATGCCGAAGAGGCGCGCGGCCGAGAACATCCGCCGGTGGCGCGCTACGCACGCTACCCCGTTCGCCGCGCTCAGCCCACCTGCGCGCACCAAGTGGCCCGTATCGCGGACGCCGAAAAGGGACGCGGAACGGGTTTCGTCACTCCTCCGAGCGGGTCCGCCGGGCCCCGTCAGCCGTTCCCGCGGCCCGCGTGTGGGGCACTATGACGGAGTGGCAGCCGCACGGTCTCCCGTACGATCCCACGATCATCGTCATCGTGGGGACCGGGCCGGGCCGCTCCGCCGAGCGGGCCGGAAGGTCGGCCGCGCCCTGCACCTTCCCCTCACCGGGACCGCGAAGGGCATCCGCAAGGCCACCCACGCGCACGGCGCAGGAGAGTCCGGGCTCGGCAGGCTGATCGAGCTGCACGCCGTGAACGGCGCCGGCGACGTCATGATCACCGTCGCCCTCGCCTCCACCATCTTCTTCTCCGTCCCGACCGACGAGGCGCGCGGCCGGGTCGCGCTCTACCTGGCCGTCACGATGGCCCCGTTCACCCTTCTGGCGCCCGTCATCGGCCCGCTCCTCGACCGCCTCCCGCACGGCCGCCGCGCGGCCATGGCGGGCGCGATGCTCACGCGCGCCGTGCTCGCCATCCTCATGTCCGGCGCGGTCGCCACCGGCGGCCTCCAGCTCTATCCGGCGGCGCTCGGCGTGCTGGTCGCCTCCAAGGCGTACGGGGTGGTGCGCAGCGCCGTCGTGCCGCGCCTGCTCCCGCCGAACTTCTCGCTCGTCAAGGCGAACTCGCGCGTCACCCTCGCGGGGCTGCTCGCCACGGGCATCGCCGCGCCCGTCGGCGCCGGTCTGCAGCGGATCGACTCGGCCGGGTCGCTGTACGGGGCGTGCGCGCTCTTCCTCCTCGGTACGTACTGGGCGCTGCGGCTGCCGCACAAGGTGGACTCCGCGAAGGGCGAGCGGCGGGCCCATCTGCTCACCCACGGCGAGAAGAAACCGAGCCTGCGGACGGTCGGCCCGGCCGTCCTGCACGGCCTGGAGGCGAACGCGTCGCAGCGCATGCTGTCCGGTTTCCTGATCTTCTTCCTGGCCTTCCTGCTGCGCGTGCACCCGCTGCCCGGCCAGAGCGCGGCCGTCTCGCTCGGCATGGTGGCGGTGGCGGCGGGCGTCGGCAACGCGTGCGGCACGGCGGTCGGCTCGCTCCTGAAGGACCGGGGCCACGGCCCCGAGGTGATCATCGCCACGATGCTGTCCCTCGTCCTCGCGGCCGCGGTGTGCACGGCGGTCTTCTTCGGCGGCCTGATGGTGGCCGTCCTCACCGCCGTCGCGGGCCTGACCCAGGCCCTGTCCAAGCTGTCCCTCGACGCCCTGATCCAGCGCGACGTCCCGGAGCTGGTGCGCACCTCCGCCTTCGCCCGGTCCGAGACGGCCCTGCAGATGGCGTGGGTCGTGGGCGGCGCGATCGGCATCGTCCTGCCCCTGAACGGCACGGTCGGCATGTCGGTGGCGGCGGGCATCCTCGGCGTGGGCTGGCTGCTCTCGGTACGCGGCCTGATCGGCGCCGCGAGAAGACGCGGCCAGCGCAAGGGCCCGTCCACGAAGGCGCGAGCGGCGTAGCCGGGCGGGGCGGGCCGGCGCGGGTCCGCGCCCCGGCCGGAACCGGGCGAATGGCCGCAACGCGGCGGCACGCCGTACCCCCGCGTGGCATGAGCGCGGCGGACCGATAGCCTTCGGGCCATGACCGTTGCGTTCCTCACCTCCAAGCGCCGCCGGGCCGCCGTGGCCCTCGGGGCTGTCTCCGCGGGGCTCCTCGTCCTCTCCGCCTGCGAAAAGCCGACCCCGCTCGCGACCGTGACGGTCGGGTCCTCGTCGGTGAACTCCCAGGCCGCCTGCTACAACGACGGCAAGGCCATCGAGGAGAAGCAGATCCCCGCCTGCCTCAACAAGAAGGCCGAGAAGTCGATCTCCGTCGACCCGTCGGACAAGATCCGCTTCGGCGTCGACCCGGACATCGCCGACAAGGGCTGGACGATCTTCCTGAACGGCCAGAACGCCGAGCCGGAGCCGTTCAAGAAGACCTACCGGACCATCCCGGCCAGCGCGTTCTTCTCCAGCCAGATGGGCGCCGCGCCGGACCAGACCCAGGTCACCATCGTCGAGAGCGGCGGCAAGTCCGTGACCGGCATCTGGCACTTCAACCTCAAGAAGAAGTCCTGACCCCGTCCCCTCGCATCCTGGTCGTGACGGCCGTGGCGGCGGAGGCCGACTCCGTCGCCGCGGGTCTCGGCCGCGCTGAGGCCGGGCAGACCGAGGTCCCCCTGCCCGGCGGCTTCGTGCTGCGCCGGCACGGGGACGTGGACGTCCTCGCCGCCGGGGTGGGACCGGCCGCGGCCGCCGTCGCCGCCGCCACGGCCCTGACGGCCTCCGACTCCGCGTACGGCCTGGTCGTCTCCGCCGGAATCGCCGGCGGGTTCCAGCCCCTCGCGCCGCTCGGGAGCGTCGTGGTCTCCGACGCCGTCGTCGCGGCGGACCTCGGGGCCCAGACGCCCGACGGCTACCTGGCCGTCGAGGAGCTCGGCTTCGGGCGGTCCGTGCACCGCGTGGCCAAGCCCCTCACCGACCGCATCGCCGCCGCGCTGCCGGACGCCGTCGTCGGACCCGTCCTCACCGTCTCCACCGTCACCGGCACCGCCGAACGCGCCGCCGAGCTGGCGGAGCGTCATCCGGGCGCCGTCGCCGAGGCGATGGAGGGCTTCGGGGTGGCGGAGGCCGCCGCCGCGCACGGCGTGCCCGTCGTCGAGATCCGGGCCGTGTCCAACGCCGTCGGCCCGCGCGACCGCGCCGCCTGGCGGATCGGCGAGGCCCTGGCCGCCCTGCAGAGCGCCTTCCAGCAGCTCAGCCGCACCGCATTCGTGGAGCTCCCGTCATGCCCAAGCTGAAGATCGCCTACTCGCCCTGCCCGAACGACACCTTCGTCTTCGACGCCTGGGCCCACGGCCGCGTCCCCGGCGCCCCGCGCCTCGACGTGACCTTCGCCGACATCGACCTGACCAACGGCTGGGCGGCCGACGGCGGCGCCCCGTACGACGTCCTGAAGGTCTCGTACGCCGTGCTGCCGTGGATCCTCGACGAGTACGCCCTGCTGCCCTGCGGCGGCGCCCTGGGGCGCGGCTGCGGGCCGCTCGTGCTGACCCGCGAGGCCGGGCTCGACCTGACGGGCAGGACGGTCGCCGTGCCGAGCGAGCGTTCGACGGCGTACCTGCTGTTCCGGCTGTGGGCGGCGGACACCGTTCCGGGAGGTGTCGGCGAGATCGTCGTCCTGCCGTTCCACGAGATCATGCCGGCCGTGCGGGACGGCAAGGTGGACGCCGGGCTCGTCATCCACGAGGCCCGCTTCACGTACATGAACTACGGCCTGCACGCGCTCGCCGACATGGGCGAGCACTGGGAGCACACCACCGGGCTGCCGATCCCGCTCGGCGCGATCGTCGCGAAGCGCTCGCTCGGCGAGGACATGCTGCGTCTGCTCGCCGAGTCGGCGCGGGCATCGGTCCGGATGGGCTGGGACGACCCGTCCGTCTCGCGCCCGTACGTACTCGAACACGCGCAGGAGATGGACCCGAAGGTCGTCGACCAGCACATCGGTCTCTACGTCAACGAGTTCACCGCCGACCTCGGCGAGACCGGTTACGCGGCCGTGCGCGGGCTCCTCACGCGCGCGGCGGCCGAGGGGCTGGTACCGCCCCTCGGCCCGGACGCGCTGCGGTTCCCCTGACGGGATCCGTACGGCTCATACGTCGAGCTGGTCGGCGACCGCGCGCAGCAGGCCCGCGATCTTCTTGCCGTGGACCTTCTCGGGGTAGCGGCCGCGCTCCAGCATCGGCGTGATGTTCTCCAGGAGCGTGGTCAGGTCCTGGACGATGGACGCCAGTTCGTCGGGCTTGCGGCGCTGCGCCGCGGCGACGGACGGGGTCGGGTCGAGGACGACCACGGAGAGCGCCTGGTCGCCGCGCTGACCGGCGACGACGCCGAACTCCACGCGCTGCCCCGGCTTGAGGGCGTCGACTCCGGCGGGGAGCACCGACGAGTGCACGAAGACGTCGCCGCCGTCGTCACGGGAGAGAAAGCCGAAGCCCTTCTCGCTGTTGAACCATTTGACCTTGCCGGTAGGCACGTCCGTCCTCGTCCTCGTACTCGATGGGTGCGCCGGGGCTGCACCGAAGACAACCCGTGGCTCTGAAAGAGATACAGCGGGTCACCTGCCCGCGGTGCACCAAGGCTAATGGGCCCCGGCCCGGTGACAAGCCGTCTCCTGTCCGTTCCTCCCGGCCAGGGAACTACCCTGGCCGAATGCGTAGCGAAACCACTTCGGCTCCGACTTCGGCCTCGACGGACGAACCCGCTCCGGGTGACGGTCTGGTCCGGGCCGGTGCGGTCCTCTTCATCATCGGCGCGGTCGCGACCCTGGTCACGGTGGCTCCGCTGTTCCTCGGGAGCACGCCGTTCCCGACGGTCGCGTACCTGGTCTCGATGCTGATGGGCGTCGGATTCCTCGTCGCCGCGGCCGGTGTACTGCGGTCGATCGCCGCGCAGCGCCGCCGGGCAAGGGTCGTCCGGGCGGCGGCCGGTCAGCCGCGGTAGCCGGCCAGGTACCCCTGCCACCAGGCCCGGAAGTCCGTCAGGTCGGTGAGGACGACGTCCGCGCCGGCCGCGCGCAGCTCCTCGGGGGCGCACGGGCCGGTGGCGACGGCGACCGAGAACGCGCCGGCGGTACGGGCCCCGCGCACGTCGCCGACGTGGTCCCCCACGTACACCTTCGCGCCGTGGGCGCGCAGCGCCTCCGCCTTGCCCTCGGCCCACAGGTCGCCGGCGAGGGCGTCCGGCTCCATGCCGAGGTGGGTGAGGTGGCGCTTGGCGTGCGGCGCGTTCTTCGCGGTCACGACGATCGTCCGGCCGCCCGCCTCGGAGACGGCCTGAATCGCATCCCGCGCGCCGGGCATCGGGACGGTCGGCTCGATGGCGTACCGCCCGTAGAACTCGCGGTAGCGCACCACCATCTCCGGAACCCGCTCCTGCGGGAACCAGTGCGCGAGCTCCTGCGCCAGCGGCGGCCCGAGCCGGGTGACGACCAGGTCGGCGTCGATCGGTACGCCGACGTCGGCGGAGAAGGCCTCGAAGGCGGCCTTGATGCCGGGGCGGGTGTCGAGGAGTGTCAGGTCGAGGTCGAAGCCGACCGTGGGGGCGCCGCTACGAGAATCCATGCGGCCATTCTGCCCAGGTGTTCGAATCGCGCCTTCGCCGCCCGGAGGAGGGCCGGGCGGCACGGCAGGCGGCGGGCGACAGCAGACAGGCGGCAGGCGGCAGGCGGCAGGCGGCAGGCGGCAGGCGACGGGTCACGCGACCTTGAGCAGGAGCTTTCCGGTGCTCGTACGGGAGCCCATCAGGCGGTGTGCCTCGGCCGCGTCCGCGAGCGCGAACTCGGCCGTGACCGGGAGGGTGACCGCGCCGTCGGCGACCTTGGCGAAGGCCCGGTCGGCGAGGTCGCGCAGGGCGTCGGGGCCGGTCTTCGCGAGCGTGAGGATGGAGAAGCCCGAGACGCTGAGCCCGGTGGGGTAGAGCTCGGGCTGGCCGACCCGCCACGGCTCGGCGGAGCCGGCGTTGCCGAAGGAGACGAGCCGGCCGAAGACGGCGAGGGAGGCGAGCGTGGCCTTGAAGGTCTCGCCGCCGACCGGGTCGAGGGCGAGGTCGACGCCGCGCTCGCCGGTGGCCGCGCGTACCGCCTTCTCCAGCGCGCGCGGATCGCGCTCGAAGTCGCTGACGAACAGCTCGTCGTAGCCGAAGCCGCGGGCGACCTCCGCCTTGGCGGCCGACGACACCGTGCCGTACACCGCGCCCGCGCCGGCCGCCTTCGCGAGCTGGCCGACGGCGGTGCCGATGCCGCCTGCGGCGCCGTGCACGAGGACGGTCTCGCCCGGCTGGAGCCGGCCGACCGCGTGGACCAGGGCCTCCGCGGTGGGCAGCACGGTGGGGAGGGTGGCGGCGGTCCGCAGGTCGACGCCGGCCGGAACCGGGAAGACGGTCGCCGCGTCGGCCACCGCCACCTCGGCGTAGCCGCCGCTCTCGGTCAGGGCGGCCACCTCCTGGCCGACGGCGAGGCCGGTGACGCCCGCGCCGAGCGCCCGGACCCGGCCCGAGACCTCCAGGCCGGGGCGGAAGGGCAGGGCCTCGACGCGGTAGCCCTCGGAGCGCGCCTTGAGGTCGGCGAAGTTCACGCCCGCGTACGCCACGTCGATGCTCACCTGTCCGGGACCGGGCGCGGGGACGTCGGCGTCCACCGTCTTCAAGACCTCGGGACCGCCGTACTCACCAAACTCGATCGCGCGCATGCCGCACCTCCGGCTCGACTGTTCTCGACTGTTCAATGAAAAGCGAACAGTGGCGACTGTATGATCCGGATCGAACACTCCGCAAGGGCGGAGCCCACGATCCGGGAGGACGACACGTGACCACGCCCCGTCACCGGGCCGCGCCTGAGCACACCCACCCCGACGACGTCCCCGTCCTCACCGCCCTCGCCGCCCTCGCCGACCCCGTGCGCCTCGCCCTCGTGCGCGAGCTCGCCGGGTCGGAGGAGTGGAGCCGTGCCTGCGGCGGCTTCGACGTGCCCGTCGGCAAGGCGGCCCTCAGCCACCACTTCGCCGTCCTGCGCGCGGCCGGCCTCGTGGAGCAGCGCGACCAGGGCCCCAAGCGGGTCAACCGGCTGCGCCGCGCCGAGTTCGACGCCCGTTTCCCGGGCCTGCTCGACCTCGTCCTGCGCGACGAACAGCAGGGCTGACGGCCGGCAGGGATCACGGCGAGCAGGGCCGACGGCCGGCAGGGCCGACGAACAGCAGGGCTAGGGAGTCCGGCGCCGCGCTCGCCAGAGCAGGAACAGCGCCGAGGCGACGGCCGCGGCCCGCAGGGTCCAGGGCCAGGTGTCGCCGATCGCCGCGCCCATCCCCGTACTGCCCACCGGGACCGGCGGGCCCCAGCGGCCCTCCACCCGGCCCCACAGCCAGCCGACCCCGCACGCCACCGCGAGGCCGGGGGCGACGAAGACCGCGCCCCGGCGCTCGCGGGAGAAGTACGCGATGAGCCAGCCGACCGCGAGCGGGACGAGCGAGCCGAGGGCGGCGCCCGCGAGCAGCAGCGCCGCGGCGATCAGGAGCAGCGGGCTGCCGAAGCGCGGGAGCGCGCGGAGCCGGGCGGGACGACGCGGCTCCGCTTCCGGGGCCTCGGCCTCCTCGCCCTCCGGCTCCGCTTCCGACTCCTCATCGGCGGGCGGCGGCTTCAGTATCTCGGGGATCTCCACGCCGCCGACGAAACCCGGGACCTGCCCGGTGGCCGTGGCGGCGTCGCCGAAGGCGGGGACCACGGCGTCAACCCCCCACCAGTCCCCCGGACGCGGTTCCGGCACGGCCAGCGGCGTCGCCCGGCTCGCCGCCCCGTCCGACGCCGCCGGGCTCGCCGCCCCGCCCGGCGTCACGCGCCCCGCCGCCCCGTCCGACTCCTCCCCGCCCGTCACCCGCCCCGTCGCCTCGTCCGGCGTACCCGGCTCGCCCGGGATGCCCGGTGGCATCGCCGGACCCGCCTCGCCCCTGACGTCCGGGCGGCGCCCGCTCTCCCGGTCGTTCTCGATCCCCTCGGTCCCCACGGCACGACGTTAGCGCCTGGACAGGGGCTAACGTGGTCCGGATGGGGATCGGTGAGCTCGACCGGGAGGCGCACGTGCCCGAAGGATCAGGCGGCGGGACGGGTGGCGGGACCGGCGTCGGCGCGGCCGCGCCACGCACCCTCGCGGAGGCGCTGCGCTCCGGCGGCGACGAGACACTCACCGCACTGCTGCGGGCCCGCCCGGACCTGCTCTCGCCGGTCCCGAACGACCTGACGCAGCTGGCCACCCGGGCCGGCACGCGCGCCTCGGTCGTCCGGGCGCTCGAACGGCTCGACCGCTTCGCGCTGCAGACCGCCGAGGCCCTCGCCGTGGCGCCGGACCCCGCCCCGTACCCCGTGCTCCTCGGACTGATGGCCGGCGACGGCGGCGACGCGGAGATCGAGGCGGCGCTGCCGCGCGCCGTCGCGCTGCTGCGCGAGCAGGCGCTCGTGTGGGGCGACGACGAGCGGCTGCGGCTGGTGCGGACCGCGCGCGAGCTGCTCGCGCCGTCGGCGCAGCACCCCTCGCCGACCGGGCTCGGGCCGACGGTCGCGGAGGCGACGGCCGGGATGTCGCCGGGCCGGCTCCAGGAGATCATCGCGGCGGCCGGACTGCCGACGACGCACGACCCGGTGTCGGCGGTGGCGGCGCTCACGGAGCTCTTCACGGACCGTACGAGGATGGCGGCGCTGCTCGACACGGCGCCGCCGGACGCGCTGGCGGTCCTCGACCGGCTGGTGTGGGGCCCGCCGTACGGCGAGGTCACGCCCGACCCGGCGGCGCCGGTGCGCTGGCTGCGCGACCGGGGCCTGCTGCTGCCCGTCTCGGCCCGCACCGTCGTCCTGCCGCGCGAGGCGGCGCTGCACCTGCGCGGCGGGCGCGCGCACGAGGCGCCGGAGCCGGTGGCGCCGGAGGTCGCGGTGAGCCGCGAGTACCGTCCACAGGTGGTGGACAACGCGGCCGCCGGGCAGGCGTACGCGGCGCTGGCGACGGTCGAGGAGCTGCTGAAGTCCTGGAACCAGGGCGGCCCGCCGGTGCTGCGCGCCGGCGGCCTCGCCGTACGCGACCTCAAGCGCACCGCCGCCACGCTCGACGTGCCGGAGCAGACCGCCGCCTTCTGGCTGGAGCTGGCGTACGGGGCCGGGCTGCTCGCCTCCGACGGCGAGGCGGACGAGAAGTACGCCCCCACCCCGGCGTACGACGACTGGCTCGACCTCCCGCCCGCCGAGCGCTGGTCCCGGCTCGCCGCCACCTGGCTCGCCGCCACCCGCACCCCCGGCCTCGTCGGCGCCCAGGACGCCAAGGGCCGCACCCTGGCCGCCTTCGGCCCCGGCCTGGACCGCGGCGCGGCGCCGGAGGTGCGCCACCGGGTGCTGGCCCTGCTCGCGACGCTGCCGCCGGGAGCGGCGGCGGACCGGGAGTCGGTGCTCGCGCGGCTGCGCTGGGACCGCCCGCTGCGCGGCGCGGCGGGTACGGGTACGGGCGCGGGCGACCTGCGCGAGCGCCTCGCCGCCTGGACCCTGGAGGAGGCCGAGCAGCTCGGCGTCACCGGGCGCGGCGCGCTCGCCACGCCCGCCCGCGCGCTGCTCAACCTGCCGCTCGCGGAGGCCGCGCCCACGACCGGCCGTCCCGGCGACTGCGAGCCGACCGTCGCCGCCTCGCGCGCCGCGACGCTCCTCGCGCCGCTGCTCCCCGAGGCCGTGGACCACGTGCTGCTCCAGGCGGACCTGACGGCCGTCGCGCCCGGACCGCTGCGGCGGCCGCTCGCCGAGACGCTGTCCGTGCTCGCCGACGTGGAGTCGAAGGGCGGCGCGACCGTGTACCGCTTCACGCCCGGCTCCGTGCGCCGGGCGCTCGACGCCGGGCGCAGCGCGTCCGACCTGCACGACTTCCTGACGGCGCACTCGCGCACGCCCGTCCCGCAGCCGCTCGCCTATCTCATCGACGACGTGGCCCGCAGGCACGGCCATCTGCGGGTCGGTGCGGCGTCCTCGTACGTGCGCTGCGACGACGACGCGATGCTCGGCGAGATCCTCGCGGACAAGCGGTCTGCCGGGCTCGGCCTGCGCCGCCTCGCGCCGACGGTGCTCGCGGCGCAGTCGGATCCGGCGGCGCTCCTGGAGGGGCTGCGGGCGATGGGGTACGCGCCGGCGGCCGAGTCGGCGCAGGGCGACGTGCTGATCACCCGCGCCGACGCCTACCGGACGCCGGACCGGATCCCGCCCGCGCCGGTGCCGGACGGGCCGCCGGTGCCGGACGCGACGATGCTGACGGCCGCGGTGAAGGCGATCCGGGCGGGCGACCGGGCGGCGACGGTGGTGCGCAAGGAGCCGGCCGCCACCCCCGTCGCGGCCGGTTCCCTGCCCCGCACCTCCGCCGCCGAGACCCTCGCCACCGTGCAGGCCGCGGCGCTCACCGGCTCGGCGGTGTGGATCGGCTACGTCAACGCCGACGGCGCGGCGAGCCAGCGGGTCATCGCGCCCGTGCGGGTCGAGGGCGGCTTCGTGACCGGCTACGACCACACGGCCGACGAGGTCCGCACGTATCCGCTGCACCGGATCACGGGCGTGGCGGAGCTCGCCGACGAGGAGATCTAGAGCGCGAAGGTGGTGATCACCGCCGCGTGGTCGGAAGGCCACTCGTTGGCGGCGACGTCCGGCCAGGGGCGGGGCGTGCCGGTGACCAGGGTGCGCGAGTCGAGGACGCGCAGGCCGCGCCCGTTGTGCAGGACGTAGTCGATGCGGTCCTGCGGCTCGGGGCGGCCGGCGTACGGTCAGGCGCGGGGGTTCACGAGCCGCCCCGGGTCGACCTTCAGCGGGAACGGCGCGTCGATCGACGTCTCTTGGCCCGCCTCTGCCACGGTCCGCTCCACGTATCGCCCGTCGACCAGTTCCGAGACGACCAGCGCCGGCACCGGCTCCAGCTCAAGGCGCCACAGGTGCTCGATGTTCGCCTCCGCGTAGTACGGCGGCTTGAGCAGCCGGTCGGTGCGGCGGCCCGACGACGAGGGCGAGACGATCTCGACGACGAGCAGGACCGCCTCGGCGTCGACCGTGACCGGGTCCTCGGCCGCGGCGGCGGCCTCGACCACGACGATGTCGGGAATGAAGAGCCCGTCGGGCAGGACGACGTTCACCGCTTCGAGTACTTCGGCCGGCACACCAGCGGCCTGGACCGCAGCATCCAGCAGGGACCACAGGCGCGACGACGCACGCTGGTGCTTGAATCCCGGAGCCGGAGACATCAAGAGAGCTTCCCCCATCAATTCACGCCGTTCACCGCGGTCCTCCCCCAGAGCCATGACCTGCTCTATCGTCCAGGGCCCGTAGTGCGGATCGTGCGCGACGCTCATCTCGCCACCTCCCTCTCAGCGGTCTGCCGTCTTCAGTCTGGCAGACCCCTCCGACAGCGGGGCTGTGATGAACCGCAGCCACTCCGGCGTGACGCCCGCCAGGCTGTCCCGCACCGTCCGCCCCGGCCCCGCCTCGATCGCCACGAGCGACGGCACAGCGAGCACCGCGCAGCCCGCGGCCTCCGCCGAGGCGACACCGGTCGGGGTGTCCTCGACGGCCACACAGCGCGCGGGCTCGACGCCGAGGGCGCGGCAGGCGGCGAGGTACGGCTCGGGCTCGGGCTTGGTCGTCTCGGTGTCGTCCGCGGTGACCGAGACCGCGAACCCGGGCGCCCCGAGGGCGGTGAGCGCGGCGATGACGGTGTCGGCGACGGCCCGGGGCGAGGCCGTGACGAGGGCGGTGGGGACGCCCGCGTCGGCGAGCGCGGCCAGCAGGTCGAGTGCGCCGGGCCGGGGCACGACGCCGGCGTGGACCCGGTCGGCGAACTCCCGGTGCAGCTCGGCCGCCAGCGCGTGCGCGTCGCGGCCGTTCTCGGCGGCGAGCCAGT
Source organism: Streptomyces sp. NPDC004788 (assembly GCF_053601115.1). Classification (NCBI taxonomy): domain Bacteria; kingdom Bacillati; phylum Actinomycetota; class Actinomycetes; order Kitasatosporales; family Streptomycetaceae; genus Streptomyces; species Streptomyces sp. NPDC004788. Next base: position 17,690 of record NZ_JBSGBF010000023.1, on the reverse strand, counting down.
CGGCCGTGTGCTCGACGGGCCGGCCGAGGACATCGGGCCGGTCGGCGTCGGTCAGCGGCCGGCCCGCGACCAGTTCCACTGCCTCCCACCACAGGCCCTCGGTGTCGACGAGCGTTCCGTCCATGTCGAACAGGACGGCGTGGAGGGAGAGTTCGGGGTTCACGTGCGTCAGCGTCACTTTCTCTTCTTCTACTTGCGTGCGGCGACGAGGACCGGGCGCTCGCGGAGGGTCACCGTCACAGCATCCCCCGCCGCGTACGCCGCCGCCTCGTGCGTGGGCAGGTCGGCCTTGATCTCGGTGGCGTCGGCGAGCCGCACGGTGAGCCGGGTGGTCGCGCCGAGGAAGGCCGTCGCGACGACCCGGGCCGAGCAGGCACCGTCCGTCGTGACCCGCACGTCCTCCGGCCGCGCGAGGACGTCGACGTCCCGCGTCCCCGCCGGAGCCTCGCCGTCGACGGGCAGCCGCTGCCCGAGCACCTCGACGGTGCTGCCGTCGAGGTGTCCGGGGACGCGGCTCATGGTGCCGACGAACTCGGCGACGAAGGCGGTCGCGGGCCGCCCGTACAGCTCGGCGGGAGGGGCGCACTGCTCCAGGCGGCCGGCCCGCATGACGGCGACCCGGTCGGCCATGGACAGCGCCTCCTCCTGATCGTGCGTCACGAAGAGCGTGGTGATGCCGAGTTCCTGCTGGATGCGGCGGATCTCGTCGCGGAGCGTGAGCCGCACCTTGGCGTCGAGCGCGGAGAGCGGCTCGTCGAGGAGCAGCACGCGCGGCCGCAGCGCGAGGGCGCGGGCGAGCGCGATGCGCTGCTGCTGGCCGCCGGACAGCTGGTGGGGGAAGCGGTCGCCCTTGTCGCCGAGACCGACGAGTTCCAGCAGCTCGGCCGCCGTGGCGCGCCGTTCGGTCTTGCCGATCTTGCGCATCCGCAGCCCGAAGGCGATGTTGTCGAGGACGCTGAGGTGCGGGAAGAGACTGTACGACTGGAAGACCATGCCGGCGTCGCGACGGTGCGCGGGCACCTCGGTGATGTCCTTGCCGTCGACGAGCACGGCGCCGGAGTCGGGGTGCTCGAAGCCGGCCAGCATGCGCAGGGCGGTGGTCTTGCCGCAGCCGGACGGGCCGAGCAGCGCGAGGAGTTCGCCGGGTGCGACGGTCAGGTCGAGCCCGTCGAGGGCGGTGGTGGCGCCGAACCGGCGGCGCAGCCCGCGGAACTCGACGGTGGCGGCCCCGGTGACGGCGCCCGAGGTGGCCTCGGCGGTGAGGACGGTCATGGTTATCCCTTGGTGGTACGGGTCCGCGGGGAGCGTCCGCCGGCCCCGGAGAGGGCCAGGAGCAGCACCCAGGTGACCAGGAGGCTGAGGACGGAGACGGCCACGGACATCTGGGCCTGGGAGCCGCTGATGTTCACGATCCACACGGCGAACGGCCGGAAGCCGAGCAGCTGGGCGACCGTGTACTCGCCGAGGACCAGGGCCAGGGTGAGGAAGCAGGCGTTCATCAGCGCGCCGCGCAGGTTGGGCAGGACGGCCCTGACGAGCGCCTGGGACCGGTTCGCGCCGCAGCTGCGGGCGGCCTCGACGAGGGTGCGGACGTCGACGGCCTGGAGGCCCGCGTCGAGCGAGCGGTAGACGAAGGGCAGCGCCATCACCACGTACGCGAGGACGAGCACGACGGGGAAGTCGGGGTTCTGCAGCGCCACGAAGGTCTGGAAGAGCGGCGTGCGGGAGAGGTGCTCCGGGCCCCACTTCAGGACCGTGCCGATCGCGGCGACGAACGCGATGGGCGGCACCACCAGCGGCAGCGAGCAGACCGCCTCGACGACGGGCTTCAGCCGGGGCGCGCCGAGCCGCAGGGCGACCATGGCGGGGACCATCAGCAGCAGCACCACGACGATGGTCACCGCGGCGAGTCCGAGCGAGAGCAGCAGGCTGGTGGTGAAGCCCTCGGTGGTGACGATCTTCGTGTACGCGTCGAAGGTCACGCCCTGGCCGGGCACGTCGACGGTGAAGATCACGGACGCGGCGAGCGGCACCAGGAAGTAGAGACCGGCGAGCCCGAGGACCAGCGGCCGCCACGCGTTGTTCGTACGGTTCAGGCGAGCCATCGGGTGCTCCGGCGTTGCAGGGGCAGATAGACCGCCATGACGAGGCCGGCGATGACCACCATGTCGACGCTGAGGGCGAGCGCCACGTTCTCCTGGCCGACGAGGACGTTGCCGGAGATGGCGTCGGAGATCTGCAGGGTGACCAGCGGGACGGCGCTGCCGACCATCGCGGCGGCGGTGGCGTACGCGGCGAAGGCGCTGCCGAAGAGCAGCACGAGCCCGCCGAGCAGGCTCGGCAGGAGCACCGGCAGGGCCACGTGGCGCCAGTACTGGAAGGCGGTGGCGCCGTTGTTGCGGGCGGCCTCGCGCCACTGGGTGCGCAGGCCGTCGAGCGCCGGGGTGATGGTGAGCACCATGAGCGGGATCAGGAAGTAGAGGTAGACGAGGACCAGGCCCCAGAAGCTGTAGAGGCTCCAGCCCTTGTCGGCGAGGCCCAGGTGCACGGTGAGGACGCCGGAGTTGCCGAGGGTGGCGACGAACGCGAAGGCGAGCGGGACGCCGCCGAAGTTCGCGAGCACACCCGAGGCGGTCAGCACGGCCTCGCGCAGGGCGCGGGAGCCGGACGACACGATGGCCTGGGCGAGCGGCAGGCCGAGCAGGGCGGCGAGCCCGGCGGCGGTCGCGGAGAGCTTGACGCTGCCGAGCAGGGCGGTGAGGTACGCGCCCTGGAGGGAGGCGGTCAGGTTGCCCGTGCCGTACGAGCTCGCTCCGGTGGCCGGGTCGTCGACGGTGAGGGCGCCGCCGAGCATCGCCACGGCGGGGATGCCGAAGGCGATCGCGACGAAGGCGAGCAGCGGGACGGCGGCGAGCCAGGCGGGGGCCCGGCGGCCCCGCCGCGGCCGAGCCCGGGCGGGCTCGGCGGCGGCGGACACCGCGAGGGTGTTCAGGGTGTCCGGGGTGGTCATCCGGAGACGGCCTTGCCCCAGCCCTGCGCGAGGGTCGTCTTGGCCTTGGCCTGCTGGGCCTCGGTCGGGAAGGACGGGACGCCGGAGACGGCGGGCAGCTTGAGGGCGGCGTCCTTGTCGAGGGTGCCTGCCTTGTCCATGGCGGGCATCAGGGCCGGGCGGGCGAAGCCCTTGAGCCACAGGTTCTGACCCTCGGCGCTGTAGACGTACTCCTGCCACAGGCGGGCGGCCGCCGGGTGCGGGGCGTCCTTGTTGATCGCCTGCGAGTAGTACATGGCGTAGCGGCCGTCGGTGGGGACGGCGACCTTCCAGTCGAGGCCCTTGGTCTTGAACTCCTGGGCGTAACCGGCGTTGAGGTAGTCCCAGTCGATGGAGATGGGCGTCTCGCCCTTCTCGACGGTGGCCGGGGTGGACTCGACGGGCGTGTAGTTGCCGTTCTTCTTCAGCTGGGCGAAGAAGTCGAGGCCGGGCTGGATGTCGTCGAAGGAGCCGCCCTGGGCCAGGGAGGCCGCGTAGACGCCGGCGAAGGCGGAGCCGGACTTGGTCGGGTTGCCGTTGAGGGCGACCTGGCCCTTGTACTCCGGCTTGAGGAGGTCCTTGAAGGTGGTCGGGCAGTTCTTGACGCGTCCGGCGTCGCAGCCGATGGAGACGTAGCCGCCGTAGTCGTTGTACCAGCGGGCCTGCGCGTCCTTCTGGCCCTCGGGGATGTCCGCGTAGTTCGCGACCTTGTACGGGGCGAACAGGCCCTGCTGGGCGCCGCTCAGCGCGAAGGAGCTGCCGAGGTCGAGGACGTCGGGGGCGCGGTCCTGGCCCTTGCGGGAGGTGACGGCGTTGATCTCGTCCTGGCTGGAGGCGTCGGGGTTCTCGACCTCCACCTTGATGCCGTACTTCTTCTGGAACCCGTCGATGATCGCGCCGTAGTTGGCCCAGTCACGGGGCAGCGCGATGGCGTGCAGCGTGCCCTCCTTCTTGGCCGCCGTGACGAGCGCGTCCATGCCGCCGAGGTCGGCGGCGGAGGTGGCGGTGGCGGCGTTCTTGCCGTCGGGGGTGGTGGTGCCGTTCTCGGGGGCGGCGCCGCAGGCGGTGAGGGCGAGCGCGGCGACGAGGGCGAGGGAGCCGCCGAGGGCGGCCTTCCTCGGGAGGGTCGCGGGGACGGACACGAGCTTCTCCAGGGAGGTCGGGGGATCAACTTGTCTGAACAAGTTGGCTTCAGTACGCCCGGAGTCGGTGTCGCGGAAGTGAACGGGGACGGAACGGCGGCCCGCGATTCCCTGCACATTGGCGGCGCTTTTCGGCCATTGGAGTGCGGGCGAAACCCTCGATTACGCTGCTGTCCCTGCACACAGCCTGCAGACAACCTGCGGACAGCAGAAGGAGGGGTCATGACGGCGCGTCACGAACAGATCGCCGCCGAGCTGCGGCGTGCGATCCAGCGCGAGGAGTACGCGGTCGGCTCCCGGCTGCCCTCCGAGGCGGACCTCGCCGCCCAGTACGGCGTCTCCCGCGGCACCGTCCGCCAGGCCGTCGCCGCCCTCACCACCGAGGGCCTGATCGGCTCCCGCCAGGGCGCCCGCCGCGTCGTCCTGGCCGGCCGCCGCAGCCAGAGCTTCGCCGAACTGCGCAGCTTCGCCCAGTGGGCCCAGGCGATGGGCCGCACCGCGACCGGCCACGTCATCAGCCAGGAGTACCGCCCGGCCACCACCGAGGACGCGACCCGCCTCCAACTCCCCGTGGGCACACCGGTGTTGGGCGTCCTGCGCGTGCGCGGCCTGGACGGCGAACCCGTCCTCGTCGAACGCAGCGTCTACGCCGACTGGATCTCCCCCGCCGTCGCGGCCATCGACCCCGACTGCGCCTCGGTCACCCAGCGCCTCTACGACGACACGGGCCTCGTCTTCGCCCACGGCGAGCACGTCATCGATGCGATCGCCGCCGGCGCCCAGGACGCCACCCTCCTCGCCGTCCGCCGCACCAGCCCCCTCCTCCGTGTCCGCCGCGTGACCACGACCCACGACGGCCGCCCGGTGGAGTGGTCGGACGACCGCTACCGCCCGGACGCGGTGAGCTTCACGGTGCACAACGCGATCGGCCACAACGCGCTGGTGCGGACGACGGCGGGGTGAGCTCCGGCCGGGCTTCCGAGCGTTGAACCTCAGTCCAGTTCGAGCACGACCCGCACCCGCGCCTCGACCGCGGCGAGCTCGGAGGGCGCGAGCAGGCCGAGCATGCGGCGCAGGCGCGGTTTGCCGACCGTGTGCAGCTCGGTGCAGTCGACGTATGACTCCACGTACTTCTTCAGCCCGCTCTCCGGGCCGACTGCGACATGGGTCTCGGCGGGCCCCGACGCGCCCGTGACCAGAGCGACGGTGATCCCCGACAGACGGCGGGAGATCCGGTTGGCCGTCAGCACGACGACGGGATGGGGGCCGATCGGCTGCGGAAAGGCGCAGACCCACACCTGCCCCCGCAGCGGGGGCATCGGCGCTGTCACCACGGCTAGAACTCCGCCGCGTCGGCCGCCGCGAGGTCCGCCTCGGTGACCAGCTCGTCGAGGAGGGGGCGCGGGGCTCCGCCCTCGCCGTAGAAGCGCGCGATGTTCCGGGCCGCCTCGATCTGTCGCGCCTCCCGGTGCAGCAGACGGATGGCCTCCCGCAAGGCGTCCGACGTGGATTCCAGGCGCAGTATGGCCATGGTCTCCCGAAGGTCCGCCCAGTCCTGCCGGGACAGCCTGACCTGGGCAGGGGTGCCTGCCGACTCGGCCGAACGTCCGGCCATGGCTCACCTCGCACTCGTACCACGCGTACGCGAAGCCGCACACGTATGACAGCTGTCTTACGAGCATCCCATGCCCCGCCCCGTTCCGGCGCCGATGCGGCAGACTGGATGTTTGGCCGCACGAAAGGGGACGCACGACACGTGAACGGTCCACTCATCGTCCAGAGCGACAAGACGCTCCTCCTGGAGGTCGACCACCCGCAGGCCGACGCCTGCCGGCGGGCGATCGCGGCGTTCGCCGAGCTGGAGCGGGCGCCCGAGCACATCCACACGTACCGGGTGACGCCGCTCGGGCTGTGGAACGCGCGGGCGGCCGGGCACGACGCCGAGCAGGTCGTGGACGCACTGGTGGAGTACTCCCGCTACCCCGTCCCGCACGCGCTGCTCGTCGACGTCGCCGAGACCATGGCGCGCTACGGCCGCCTCACGCTCAGCAAGCACCCCACCCACGGGCTCGTCCTCACCACCACCGACCGCCCGGTCCTCGAGGAGATCCTGCGGTCGAAGAAGGTCCAGCCGCTGGTCGGCGAGCGGATCGACCCCGACACCGTCGCCGTGCACCCCTCCGAGCGCGGCCAGATCAAGCAGACGCTGCTCAAGCTGGGCTGGCCGGCCGAGGACCTCGCCGGTTACGTGGACGGCGAGGCGCACCGGATCGACCTCGCCGAGGACGGCTGGGCCCTGCGCCCCTACCAGCAGCAGGCCGTCGAGGGCTTCTGGCACGGCGGCTCCGGCGTCGTCGTGCTGCCCTGTGGCGCGGGCAAGACGCTGGTCGGCGCCGGTGCGATGGCCCAGGCCAAGGCGACCACGCTGATCCTCGTCACGAACACCGTCTCCGCCCGCCAGTGGAAGCACGAGCTGGTGAAGCGGACCTCGCTGACCGAGGACGAGATCGGCGAGTACAGCGGCGCGAAGAAGGAGATCCGCCCGGTCACCATCGCCACGTACCAGGTCCTCACCACCAAGCGGAAGGGCATCTACCCCCACCTGGAGCTCTTCGACTCCCGCGACTGGGGCCTGATCGTCTACGACGAGGTGCACCTGCTGCCGGCGCCCGTCTTCAAGTTCACCGCCGACCTCCAGGCCCGCCGCCGCCTCGGCCTCACGGCCACGCTCGTCCGCGAGGACGGCCGCGAGTCCGACGTCTTCTCCCTCATCGGCCCGAAGCGCTTCGACGCGCCGTGGAAGGAGATCGAGGCACAGGGCTACATCGCGCCCGCCGACTGCGTCGAGGTACGGGTCGACCTGACCGACTCGGAGCGGCTGGCGTACGCGACGGCCGAGGCGGAGGAGAAGTACCGCTTCTGCGCCACGACGGCGACCAAGCGCAAGGTCACCGAGGCACTGGTGAAGAAGTTCGCCGGGCAGCAGATCCTGGTCATCGGCCAGTACATCGACCAGCTCGACGAGCTCGGCGCCCACCTCGACGCCCCGGTGATCAAGGGCGAGACCTCGAACGCGCAGCGCGAGAAGCTCTTCGACGCCTTCCGCAACGGCGAGCTCAACGTCCTCGTCGTGTCCAAGGTCGCCAACTTCTCCATCGACCTGCCCGAGGCCACCGTCGCCATCCAGGTCTCCGGCACCTTCGGCTCCCGCCAGGAGGAGGCCCAGCGCCTCGGCCGCGTCCTGCGCCCGAAGGCCGACGGCCACCAGGCGCACTTCTACTCGGTCGTCGCCCGCGACACCATCGACCAGGACTTCGCGGCCCACCGCCAGCGGTTCCTGGCGGAGCAGGGGTACGCGTACCGGATCGTGGACGCGAGCGAGCTGCTCACGAGCGAGTGAGGTGGGCGGGGCGGGGGCGCCGGGGCCAGGCCCTCGCCCCCGCCGCGCCCGGAACCCGCGCGGGGCCAAGGGCCAGGAACCCGCGCGAGGCCGGGACCAAGCCCCCACCCCGCCCGCGCCCGGAACCCGCGCGGGTGAAAACCGTTCGCCCCCGGCCCCCGCCCGGCGTTACACTCGCCAGCTTCCCCGCCTCCCGTACCACCCGTCGTGCCCGACGGCGTGCGTGGAGCGCCGCCGTCCGGTCGGAAACCGGCGGCCACCTTGACGTGTCCGCGTACCCGACCCGGAGGCTTCACCGTGTCCGCACAGTCCGCCCTGTCCGCAGACGACCCGTCGGCGCCGCTCGCCCGCGAGCGCGCGCACCTCAGCGCCTCCCGCGCCGCCCTGCGCGCGATGCGCGAGGACGTGGAGTCGCTCGACATCAAGGACGTCACCGCGAACTGGGTGAACGCGGTCATCCTCACCCGCCAGATCGAGGACCGCATCAAGGCGCTCGCCGACCTCGCCGACACGCCGCTCTTCTTCGGCCGGCTCGACTACCTGCACACCACCCAGGAAGGCCAGCGGTTCTACATCGGCCGCCGGCACGTCCACGACGCCGACGGCGACCCGATGGTGATCGACTGGCGCGCGCCGGTCTCGCAGCCGTTCTACCGGGCGTCGAGGAAGGACCCGCAGGACGTCGGCCTGCGTCGGCGCTTCGGGTACACGGGCGGCGACCTCACCGCGTACGAGGACGAGCACCTCTCCGACCCCGCCGAGCTGGAACAGACCAGCCGCCTGCTCCAGGCGGAGATCGAGCGGCCGCGCGTCGGCCCCATGCGCGACATCGTGGCGACGATCCAGCCCGAGCAGGACGAGATCGTCCGCTCCGACCTGTCCGGCACGGTGTGCGTGCAGGGCGGCCCCGGCACCGGAAAGACCGCCGTCGGCCTGCACCGAGTGGCGTACCTCCTCTACGCGCACCGCGAGCGGCTCGCCCGCACCGGCACCCTCGTCATCGGGCCGAACCGCTCCTTCCTCCACTACATCGAGCAGGTGCTGCCCGCGCTCGGCGAGCTGGAGGTGCAGCAGGCGACGGTCGACGACCTCGTCGCCCACGTCGAGGTGCGCGGTACGGACGAGGCGGCGACCGCCGTCGTCAAGGGCGACGCCCGGATGGCGGAGGTGCTGCGGCGCGCGGTGTGGGCGCACGTGAAGCTGCCGACGGAGCCGCTGATGGTGGTGCGCGGCTCGCGGCGCTGGCGCGTCCCGGCGTACGAGATCGAGGGGATCGTCCGGGAGCTCACGGACCGCGACATCCGCTACGGCGCGGCCCGCGAGGCCCTGCCGCAGCGCATCGCGCACGCCGTGCTCGTACGGATGGAGCAGGCGGGCGAGGCCCCGGACGACCGGGTGCAGAACGCGGTCGCGCGCAACGCGGCCGTGAAGGCCGTCGTGAAGGAGTGCTGGCCGGCCGTCGACCCGGCCAAGCTGGTGCTGCGGCTGCTCGGCGACGCGGAGTTCCTGGCCGAGCACGCCGCCGGGATCCTCGACGAGGACGAGCAGAAGGCGCTGCTGTGGGCCAAGCCCTACCGCAGCGTGAAGTCGGCGAAGTGGTCGGCGGCGGACGCGGTCCTCGTCGACGAGGCCCGCGACCTGATCGAGCGCACGCACTCGCTCGGCCACGTCGTCGTCGACGAGGCCCAGGACCTGTCCCCGATGCAGTACCGCGCGGTGGGCCGGCGCTGCTCGACCGGGTCGGCGACCGTCCTCGGCGACCTCGCGCAGGGCACCACCCCGTGGGCCACGGAGAACTGGGCGCAGGCCCTCGCGCACCTGGGCAAGCCGGAGGCGCACGTCGAGGAGCTGACGGCCGGCTTCCGCGTGCCTCGCGAGGTGATCGCGTACGCGTCGCGGCTGCTGCCGCACATGTCGCCGGGGCTCGCGGAGGTCAAGTCGGTGCGTGAGAACCCGGGTTCGCTGGTCATCCGGCGCAGTGACGACCTCGACGGCGACGTGGTGGCGGCCTGCGTGGAATCCCTCCGCCACGAGGGCTCCATCGGCCTGATCGCCGCCGACGCCCGCATCGCCCCGCTGGCGGCGGCCTTGGACGCGGCGGGCCTCGCGTACCTCTCCCCGGGCGAGGAGACCACGGCCGAGTCGCGCCTCACGCTCGTACCGGCGTCGCTCGCGAAGGGCCTGGAGTACGACTACGTGGTCCTGGACGAGCCGGCTGCGGTGGTGGACGGCGAGCCGGACGAACGGACGGGGCTGCGACGGCTGTACGTGGCGCTGACGCGTGCGGTGTCTGGTCTGACGGTCATCCACATGGCTGATCTGCCGGAGCAGCTGGGCTGACGATCCTTCACGTGGCCGAACTAACACAGCAGTTGGGCCGACGATCACGCCGTCGCAGGACCGCACGGGCCGTACTCGGGAAGCGCCTGCGACCAGGCCCGCCGGGCCACGGCGGCGAGCACCGGGTTCTTCTCCCGGTGGTAGTGCTCGGTCACGATCCCCCAGCACAGCGCCCAGCCCCGGCCGCGCGCCCAGGTCGCGTCGTCGACCTGGGCCGCCTCGCGGAAGAGCGGGCGGGTCTCGGGGGTGAGGAGGGTCCAGCCGGCCATCATGTCGCAGGCGGGGTCGCCGGTGCCGAGGCCGCCGAAGTCGATGACGGCGCTGAGCCGGCCGTCGCGGGTGAGCAGGTTGCCGGGCAGCAGGTCCCCGTGGACCCACACCGGCTGGCCCTCCCACTGCGGCAGGGCCAGCACCTCTTCCCAGGCTGCGGCCGCGGCGGAAGCGTGCGCGGAGTCCAGGTCCCGCAGCGCCGCGGCCATCGCCCCGTCCTCCCACGCGGTCACCGGCCCGCCCCGGAACGACATCGGCGCCCCTGCCGCGTCCGCCGCCCGCAGCGCCACCCCGAACCGCCCGAGCGCGACGGCCGCGTGCGCCAGATCCCGTACGGGCGCCTCGTACGCGTCGGCCCCGTCCAGCCACTCGTACACGCCCCACGCCTGCCCGAACCCCTCCCCGGCCACCCCAACCCCCAGGGGCACCGGCACCTCCAACGGCAACCCGGCGGCCAGCCCCGGCAGCCACCGCCCCTCCTTCTCCACCTGCCCGGCGGCCCACTCCGCCTTCGGCAGCCGCACGACGAGCCCGTCCCCGAGCCGGAACATGGCGTTGTCGGTCCCGGCGGAAGCGACCTCCCGCACGGGCAGGTGCGCCCACTGCGGGAACTGGGCGGCGACGAGACGGCGGACGAGCGCGGCGTCGATGAGGGTGTTCTGCATGCGCGGGAGGCTAACGAGGGCGGTGGAGGGGCCGCCACGGAGTTTGCGACGGCCCGTGTCAGGCGTCGTCAGGCGTCGGCCGGCTCCCTGAGAGACGCCGACAGGGCGCGGGCCTCGTGTTCGGTCATGCGCGGGGTGTCGTACGGGACGGCGTTGACCCAGCGCTGGGTGAGGCGGGCGATGCGCTCGCCGTAGCGCTCCGCGGTGATCAGGTCGCCGCGGGAGCCGGCGTGTTCCGGGCCCTGGTCGGCGTGGCTCTGGCTCATCAGGCCAAGCCAGGAGCCCAGCCGGTTGACGTCGTCGCGGGAGCCGCCGCTCCAGTTGTTGCCCGGCATGTCGCCGACGCCGATCCACTGCATACCCAACTGGGCGGCGAAGACGCTGAGTTGTTCCAGTACGGCCAGCTTGTCGCCGCTCTGCGAGGCGGACATGGTGAAGCCGCCGGCCAGCTTGTCCTTCCATGCCTGGGTGACGAACGGAGTGAAGGCCGCCTCCATGAACGCCTTGAACACCGCCGACACGCTGCCCATCAGGGTCGGGCAGCCGAGCACGATCGCGTCGGAGCGGTCGAGGAGCGCCAGCGCCTCCGCGTCGTGCCAGCGGCCGGCGGTGACGTCCTCGGCCCGGATCTCGACGAGGTGCGCCCGGACGCCCGGCACCCGGCGCGCCCCGTCGGCGAGGTGCTCGGCGAGGACCCGGGTGTGGCCGTGGACCGAGTGGTAGACCACCGTCACCGTGGCCGTCGGGGCGTCGTGCCCGTGACGCTCAACCTCAATGGCTGTCATGTCTCTTCGCTGCTTCCGGTCGTGGGGACATCACTGCGTGCCCGTCCATCTCAGCCCGGGCACGACAGGGCATCAACGCCGAACTCCGGCCCGCAGCGATCGGTCCCACCGATCGATCGCGTTAGCCTGGCCCCGTGGACAGGATCGAACTGATGGAGCTCGAAGCCTTCGTGGCGGTCGCGGAGGAGCTCCACTTCGGCCGCGCCGCCGCGCGTCTGCATCGTGGGCAGCCCACCGTCAGTGATGCCGTGAGACGGCTCGAAAGCAGCCTGGGCGGGCGGTTGTTCCACCGCACCAGCCGCCGCGTGTCGCTGACCGGGCTCGGCACGGCGCTGCTGCCCGACGCGCACGCCGCCCTGGCCCAGCTGCGCCGCTTCCAGCAGCGCGGACGGGCGCTTGCCGCCGGTGACCGCACCGGCGCCACCCTCGTCGTCGCCCACGCCGAATACACCGACCAGCAGCTGCTGTTGCGCTGCCTGCCGCGCCTGCGCGACCGTTTTCCCGGCGTGACGATCGTGCCGGAGGCGATGCCGACCACGGCCCAGCTCACCGCCCTGCGCGCGGAGACGGTCGGTCTCGGCATCGGCTGGGCGACCGGCGACGTCACCGGCGTACGGGCGCGGGTGCTGTCGACCGAGCGATTCATGGCGCTCGTCCCCGCGACCCACCCGCTGGCCGGTCACGCCGAGCTGAGCGCCGCCGAGCTGTCCACCGCCGATCTGCTGACCTGGCCGCACCAGATCAACAGCGGCCTGTGCGACCGGCTCCTGTCCGCCTTCCGGATCGGCGGCGCCGACCTGCGCATCATCAGGACCGCCGACAGCGTCCACGCCATCGCCGCGCATGTCGCCGCGGGTACGGGCATCGGCATCACGGTGGAGTCCGCTCTCGACCACCGGCCGCCGGGCCTGCGCGTCATCCCGCTGACCGGCCCCTCGACCACCGCCGACCAGGTCGTCCTCACCCCTGCCGAACCCTCGGAGACCGCGACGGCCCTGCGCGAGCTGCTGGTCGACGCCGCCGGTCCAGGCGACTGACGGCGGACGACGACGCCTGCCACTGCGCTCGCGCCTGCGCCTGGGCCTGCATCTGCGCTGGGGCCTGCACCTGCACCTGCGCTTGGGCCTGCGCTCGCGCCTACGCGTCGATCGCCTCGCGCCACGTCCGTACGGCGTCCGCCGACACCGGCGCCGTCCAGCCCTGGGGGCGGGCCGCGCCGCCGATGTGGAAGGCGGTGAGGCCGGCGGCGCGCAGGGTCGGGAGGTGGTCGAGGCGGAGGCCGCCGCCGACCAGGATCCGGGGCTCGTAGCCGGGCTCGCCCGCACGGGCTGCCTCCGCGGCCAGGACGGGGAGGCCGTCGTCGACGCCGGTGGCGGCGCCTGCGGTGAGGTAGGTGTCGAGGCCCGGGAGGTCGGCGAGCTGCTTGCGGAGGGCGTCGCGGTCGGCGGCGCGGTCGATGGCGCGGTGGAAGGTCCAGCGGCAGCCGTTCAGGACGGCCATCAGGTGCTCGACCGCCACCAGGTCCGCGTCGCCGTCGGGCGTCAGGAAGCCCAGGACGAACTCGTCCGCGCCCGCCGCCCGCAGCTCCGACGCCCGCGCCACCAGTGCCTCGACGTCGCCGGCCGCGAAACCGTCCGTCAGCCTCAGCATCACGCGCAGCGGGATGTCCACCGCGGCGCGGATCGCGGAGAAGCCGGCCGTGGACGGGGTGAGCCCGTCCGCCGCCATGTCGGTGACCAGCTCCAGGCGGTCCGCCCCACCGGCCTGGGCGGCGACCGCGTCCGCCTCGTCGAGGGCGATCACCTCCAGCACTGCACGGTTGCTCATCGAGCCCATTCCTCCACGGATCGCACGGCCGGCCCCCAGAGGCCGAAAGGTCTAGTCCACTGACTGTGGCCAAGACTAGCCGTGTGCGTGGCCGCCCGCATCGTGTCCTGCCTCAGTCGCCGCACCCGTCACGCCCGCCCCGCCCGTCCGCACCGTGAACGCCGCCGTCCGCACCTTCCCCTCGTGCTGGAAGTCGAGGAACAGGCGGTACGTGCCGGTGCTCGGCGCCGTCGCCGTGAACGAGACGTCCGGGCCCGGGCCGCCCTCGTTCGGGTGCACGTGCAGGTACGCCAGGTCGCCCTCGCGCAGCGCGACGAGGTGTCCGTACGCGCCCAGGTACGGCTGGAGGTCCGTCACCGGTCGGCCCGCCTTGGTGACCGTGAGCCGCAGCTCGCCCGCCTTGCCCGGGTCGAGCGTGCCGCCGAGGCGGACCTGGTAGCCGTCGACGTCGGCGACCGGCACGACCGGCGGCAGCGGCTTCGGCGCGTACGCCCCCGGCACCGACAGGTCCGCGCCGAGCGTGACGCCCTTCGCGCCCGGCGCGGCCGGCTTGAAGTCGGCGAACGCCTTGTACGCGCCCGCCGCCGGCAGGTCCGCGTCGACCGACCAGGTGCCGTCGGCGGCCCGCACCGGGTGCAGGTGGCGGAAGACGGTGAGGTCGCGCGAGGCGACGATGAAGTGGAGCTCCTTGCCGTGCTCCGTGGTGAACGCGGTGACCTTCCGGCCGTTCGCGTCCTTGATGGAGAACTTCAGCGTGCTCCTGCCGACCTTGGGGGTCGGGGTGTCGAGCGCGAGGGTGTAGCCGTTCTCGGAGATCTGCAGGCCGCCGGCCGCGGGCGCGTTCGCCGCCTCCACGTGGCCCTCGTGGCCGCCGTGGCCGCCCCCCTCGGGCGTGGCCGCCGCGTGGTCGCCGTGCTCCGACTTCGCCGGTTCCCCGATCGGGCCGACGCCCTTGCCGACCCCGTACGCGGTCCCGAAGGTCGCGGCGAGCGCGGCGGCAAAGGCAGTGATCTTCACTCCGGTGTTCATGGCTGCTCTCCCGTACATGGGTCGTCTTCGGACTCACTCAACTGCACTTCACCATACCCCTGGGGGGTATCAAGTCAAGTCGGGTCGACACTTGCGTGAGATACCACCGGGGGGTATACATGTCTCGTAACCGATACCCCCCGAGGGTATCCGAAGCCCCGCCGCACGATGGAGGACGACATGGGTTCCTGCTGCACCCCCGACAACAGCTGCTCCACCAACACCGTCGAGATCTCGACGACCACCGCCGTCGCCGACGCCACCACCACGGTGTACGCCGTCTCCGGCATGACCTGCGGCCACTGCAAGACCGCGATCACCAACTCCGTCAGCGCCCTCGACGGCGTCATCTCCGTCGACGTCGACGTCGCCGCCGGCAAGGTCACCGTCGTCACCGGCGGCGAGCCCGACGAGGCCGCCATCGCCGCGGCGGTCGACGACGCGGGCTACGAGCTGACCGGCCGCGCCTGACCGACCCGGCCGCTTCAGGCGGCCGCGTCAACCGGCCGCCGGGGCTCGCCCACCACGCCCGGGCCCCGGCCCCCGAACTCAGCGAAACCGAGGAGCAGGAAATGACCACGACCACTCCGGGCACCGCCCAGGTCGAGCTCGCCATCGGCGGCATGACCTGCGCCTCGTGCGCGGCCCGCATCGAGAAGAAGCTCAACCGCATGGACGGGGTCGAGGCCACCGTCAACTACGCGACCGAGAAGGCGAAGGTCACCTTCGACGCCGACATCGACGTCGCCGACCTCATCGCCACCGTCGAGGCCACCGGCTACACCGCCAAGGAGCCCGAGCCCGAGCGCCCGGCCGCCGTCGGAGCCCCCGAAGGGCCCTCCGACGAGGAGAAGGCCGACGAGGAGCTGCGCCCGCTGCGCCAGCGCCTGATCACCGCCGTCTCGCTCGCCGTGCCCGTCATCGCGATGGCGATGGTCCCGGCCTTCCAGTTCAACTTCTGGCAGTGGGCGAGCCTCACGCTCACCGCGCCGGTCGTCACCTACGCCGCCTGGCCCTTCCACAAGGCCGCCTGGACCAACGCCAAGCACGGCGCCGCCACGATGGACACGCTGATCTCGGTCGGCACCATCGCCGCGTTCCTGTGGTCGCTGTGGGCGCTGTTCTTCGGCACCGCCGGCACGCCCGGCATGACGCACGCCTTCGAGTTCACCATCGCCCGCACCGACGGCGCCGGGAACATCTACCTGGAGGCCGCCGCCGGCGTCACCGCCTTCATCCTGGCCGGCCGCTACTTCGAGGCCCGCTCCAAGCGCAAGGCGGGCGCCGCGCTCAAGGCGCTGATGCAGCTCGGCGCCAAGGAGGTCACGGTCCTGCGCGACGGGCGCGAGGTCACCGTACCGACCGCCGAACTCCAGGTCGGCGACCGTTTCCTGGTCCGCCCGGGCGAGAAGATCGCGACCGACGGCATCGTCGTCGAGGGCTCCTCGGCCGTCGACGCCTCCATGCTCACCGGCGAGTCCGTGCCCGTCGAGGTCTCCGTCGGCGACGCCGTCACCGGCGCCACCCTGAACGCCGGCGGCCGCCTGGTCGTCGAGGCCACCCGCGTCGGCGCCGACACCCAGCTCGCCCGCATGGCCAAGCTCGTCGAGGACGCCCAGAACGGCAAGGCGGCCGCACAGCGCCTCGCCGACAAGATCTCCGCGGTCTTCGTACCCGTGGTCATCGCGCTCTCGCTCGGCACCCTCGGCTTCTGGCTGGGTACGGGACAGGAGCTGACCTCCGCCTTCACCGCGGCCGTCGCCGTCCTGATCATCGCCTGCCCGTGCGCCCTCGGCCTCGCCACCCCGACCGCCCTCATGGTCGGCACCGGCCGCGGCGCCCAGCTCGGCATCCTGATCAAGGGCCCCGAGGTCCTGGAGACCACCCGCAAGGTCGACACCATCGTCCTGGACAAGACCGGCACCGTCACCACCGGCCGGATGACCCTGATCAAGGTCCACACCGCCGCCGGTACGGACGAGACCGACGTGCTGCGCCTCGCCGGGGCCCTGGAGCACTCCTCCGAGCACCCGATCGCCCAGGCCGTCGCCACGGGCGCCGCCGCCAAGGTCGGCACCCTGCCCACCCCCGAGGACTTCGCCAACATTCCCGGACTCGGCGTCCAGGGCGTCGTCGACGGCCACGCCGTCCTCGTCGGCCGCGAGAAGCTGCTGCAGGAGTGGGCGATGGAGCTCACCCCGTCCCTCAAGGCCGCCAAGGAAGCGGCCGAGAAGGCCGGCAAGACCGCCATCGCGGTCGCCTGGGACGGCCAGGCCCGCGCGGTCCTGGAGGTCGCCGACGCGATCAAGGAGACCAGCCCCGAGGCCATCCGGCGGCTCCGCGCCCTCGGCCTCACCCCGATCCTGCTCACCGGTGACAACAAGGCGGTCGCCGAGGCCGTCGCCGCCGAGGTCGGCATCGACGAGGTCATCGCCGAGGTCATGCCGCAGGACAAGGTGGACGTGGTCAAGCGGCTGCAGGGCGAGGGCCGTTCGGTCGCCATGGTCGGCGACGGCGTCAACGACGCCGCCGCGCTCGCCCAGGCGGACCTGGGCCTGGCGATGGGCACCGGTACGGACGCGGCCATCGAGGCCGGCGACCTGACCCTCGTACGGGGTGACCTGCGGGCCGCGGCCGACGCCATCCGGCTCTCCCGCAAGACCCTCGGCACCATCCGCTCGAACCTCTTCTGGGCCTTCGCCTACAACGTGGCCGCCCTGCCGCTCGCCGCGGCCGGACTGCTCAACCCGATGATCGCCGGCGCCGCGATGGCCTTCTCCTCGGTCTTCGTGGTCGGCAACAGCCTGCGCCTGCGCGGCTTCCAGGCCGCCGACAGCCGAGACAAGTAACCCGCCCGTCACCACCGCCTGCTGTAACTGTCCGAACAAGGAGGCCGACGTGGCCGGTTACGTACAGCACAAGGAAGACATCATCAGACGCCTGCGCCGGATCGAGGGCCAGGTCCGGGGGGTGCAGCGGATGGTCGACGAGGACGTCTACTGCATCGACGTCCTGACCCAGGTCTCCGCCATCAACGCGGCGCTCCAGTCCTGCGCGGTGGCCCTCCTGGACGAGCACCTCAGCTGCTGCGTCACGGAGGCCATCGAGGCCGGCGGAGACCAGGCCAAGGTCAAGGTCGGTGAGGCGTCCAAGGCGATCGCCCGCCTGATCCGCACCTGACGAAAGTTTTTCGGGGCCCGGGCC